>JBAZRH010000001.1:0-300000 GCA_041663045.1 Candidatus Paceibacterota bacterium | reverse complement strand
TATATTTAAACTCGGTTTTAAATTCTCTGAGCCGTTGGGATTGGACTATGTGAATGAAGAAGGTGATAAAAAACCAGTCTTCATGGGTTGTTACGGGTTTGGTCCAAGTAGGACGATGGGGACTATCGTAGAAATAATGTCCGATGACAAAGGAATCGTCTGGCCGGTGTCTATCGCGCCATTCAAGGTGCATCTTATAGAGCTTGTATCAGAAAATAAAAAAGTTAAGGAAACTGCCGAAGCACTTTATGAGACACTTGCAAAAATAGGTATAGAGGTGTTATATGATGATAGAGATGCCCGTGCCGGAGAGAAGTTCAATGATTCGGATCTTATAGGAATACCATTGAGAATAGTAGTAAGTGAAAAAGGTATTGAAAAAGGCGAATTTGAAATAAAAGAAAGAAAGAGTGGAAAAGTGTCGATATTGAAAGAGAAAGATGTTTTTAAGTTTATAGAAAATTACAAGTAAGGCGAAATACCAGAGTGAAATACGCCGTCGGTGTCGGCATTTCACAGGGTGATGATTTTTAAAATTCGCTTTGCTCATAAAAAATCAATCATGTTTAAGTATATTGAAGACACAAAAAGAAAACTATATAGACGATTTTCCAATGATATTGGGATTGATTTGGGTACAGCAAATACCTTGGTGTATCTTGCAGGGAAAGGTATCGTGATAAATGAGCCATCCGTGGTAGCTATGAATCAAAAGACGGGACGTGTGGTGGCTGTCGGTACTCAAGCCAAAGAAATGCTCGGTAGGACACCGGCACACATTGTTGCTGTAAGACCGCTTGTAGACGGAGTGATTTCAGATTTTGAAGTTACAGAAGAAATGATAGCTCATCTTATCAGAAAGGCTGAAGAAATCTCTCCCAAAATGCTTGGCCCACGTGTAGTAGTTGGAGTACCCTCCGGTGTTACAAACGTTGAAATAAGAGCGGTAAAAGACGCCACTAGAAACGCTGGAGCTCGCGAGGTACATATAGTAGAAGAGCCAATGGCTGGAGCAATAGGAATCCGTCTGCCGATAAAATCACCAGTTGGGAATATGGTTATAGATATTGGCGGGGGAACATCTGATATCGCAGTAATTTCGCTTTCTGGTATTGTAAGATCAAAAAATCTTCGAATAGCGGGAGACAAGCTAAACAACGACATTATCTCTTATATCAGAAGTGAATTTAAAATATTGATCGGGGAAAAAACTGCAGAAAATGTAAAAATTGCTATCGGAGCTGTTGTACCAAATGAATCAATGGAGACTTCTATAAAAGGACGAGACCTTATTACTGGTCTACCGAGAGAAGTTATTATTACAGACGGTGATGTCCGTGAAGCTATGTCTTCTTCTATAGAAGCACTTGTAGAGGGTACAAAGGAAGTGCTTGAGACAACCCCACCGGAGATTCTTTCCGATATTATGCAGAGAGGTATTTATCTTTTTGGAGGAGGTGCACTCATTAAGGGTCTAGATACACTTTTAACAGAATATCTAAAAATACCGGTTAGGATTGCTGACGACCCGCTTACAGCAGTAGCAAGGGGAGCTGGTATTATTCTTGAAAACATTGATGAATATAGAGAAGTTTTGATACAAAATGAGGACGAATTACCCCCAAAGAAATAGTTTTAATAACTCAAGGAACAGAAAAAGACTGTGGCTTATTGTCATAGTCTTGTTTTTCCTCGTCATTTTTACATTTAGTACATTATCAGCCAGAGCAATTCTTTTCTGGGTAGGGAAACCTTTTTGGAAAGTTGGATCAAGCCTCAATTCTTTTTTCTCAAATAGCCTTGAGAGGTTGAAGTCGAAATCTGCTCTCATAGCAGAAAATCAGTTGCTTCAAAGTGAAATGACAAAAGGTAAAAAAGACACAGAATTGAATAGAATCTTAATTCAAGAAAACACTGATCTAAAAGACCTACTTGGTAGGAAAAGTATTTATTCAAAGGCTGTCTTGGCGAGTATTTTAGTTAAGCCATCTTTCTCACCATATGACACCTTGATCGTAGATATCGGTACAGATGCTGGTGTAGTGGTTGGAGACAAAGTCTCTGCAGATGGCAATATCTTTATCGGCAGAGTGTCAGAGGTCTATGCAAACTCTTCAAAAGTAATACTCTATTCTTCACCAGATGAGAAAGTTCTAGTCTTGGTTGGCTCAAACAATGTTTTAAAAGAAGCTGTCGGTATAGGGGGAGGAAATTTTAAGATTGAGCTCCCAAGGGAGATAGATATTAAAGAAGGTGACGATGTGGTGATCCCCTCCATTTCTCCAAATATTTTTGGTATAGTTGAAAAGGTGGAATATAAAGAGGCTGACTCATTTCAGACAGTCTTGTTTAAAAGCCCAATAAATGTTTTAGAGCTAAAATGGGTAGAAATCTTGATTCCGAATAATAAAAAATGAAATGTTAAGAGTAATCCTTGATATCTTTGCTTTGATTTTTGTCTTCTTATTTCCACCATATATTACAGCCATCTTTCTTTTTGTCTTAACATTTTTCTTTACAGATTTTTTGGAAGGGGTTATATTTGCTTATCTTATAGATAGGATTTATGGAAGTGGAAATATTTTTGGTTTTAATTTTCCGTTCGTTTTCACGATAATATTTTTGATTTTGTTTTTAATTTCTCTTAAATTAAAAACAGTGTTAAAATTCTATTCTCGGGAGTAGGGTTCGGTCAGAGAAGATCATGTATAGGAATATAAAAAAACTTTTTAAAAAAGATTCTTATAAGAATAGGACAAAAGATATTGATCCTGATGAGATTTTTATTGACTCAGAAAACTTGCCAAATTTTGATGTTCATCAATTTGAGGGGAGAATAGAAAAACCAATTTCTATAAGAACGTTTTTCTTTCTCGGTATAGTCTTTGTGATTATTTTTCTGTCATTTTTTTGGAGGTCTTGGTATCTACAGGTCTCAATGGGGCCTGAGTATTTTGATAGGAGTGAAAATAATAGACTAAGGCATACACTTATTTTTGCAAAGCGCGGGGTGATCTTGGATAAAAACAATAAGAAACTTGCATGGAATGTCTTTGATGAAAATAATCCGGAATTTGCATTAAGAAAATATGAAACAATATCGGGCCTATCACATATAGTCGGATATTTGAAATACCCGTCAAAGGATAAGTACGGTTTTTATTATAGTGACACTTTTATTGGAAAAGATGGTGTTGAAAAATTCTACAATACGGAACTTTCTGGTGAAAATGGTTTGAAAATTCTTGAGATAAACGCACTTGGTAAAACACAATCCGAGAGTGTTTTAAGGCCACCAGAAGACGGGAAGGATATAAAGTTATCTGTTGACTCTGACTTATCCAATGCAATGTATGCAATAATTTCAAACATAGCTCTGACCGCAGGATATACAGGTGGTGCAGCTGTGATAATGGATGTTAATACTGGTGAAATACTTTCGCTCGTTAGCTATCCTGAATATAATCAACAGGTTTTGACAGATGGGAAGGATAACACAAAGATAAACAGATATATAAAAGATAAAGATAATCCATTTCTAGATAGAATAGTGGACGGTCTTTATACTCCTGGATCTATTGTTAAACCATTCATGGCGGTAGCGGCTCTAGCGGAAAAAATTATAGGTCAATATGACAATATTTTAAGTACAGGCTCTATTTCTTTACCAAATCAGTATGACCCATCGAAGCCGTCCGTCTTCAAAGACTGGAAGGCTCATGGATATGTAGATATGAGGGAAGCCCTGGCTGTTTCCTCCGATGTATATTTCTATGAAATTGGTGGAGGCTATGAAAATCAGAAGGGCCTCGGAATAGATAATATTAAAAAATATATGCAAATGTTTGGTTTTGGCTCGGCATTACCGAACGGTTTTTTCAATGGAACTCAAGGAACCCTTCCTGATCCAGCGTGGAAAGCAGTAAATTTTAATGGAGATGATTGGAGGATCGGAGATACGTATCATACATCTATTGGGCAATATGGCTTCCAAGTTTCTCCGATACAGACAGTACGTGCTGTGGCTAGCATTGCAAACGGAGGCAAGCTTTTGGAGCCAACCATAATATTTGGTGGGGAGGGAGGGGAATCTCAGACAATACCTATCGATTCAGGTTATTTTCAAGTCGCTCGTGAGGGTATGAAAATGGCAGTGGATGCTGGGGGAACTGCCACAGGACTTCAATTCCCAGAATTTTCACTTGGTGCAAAAACCGGAACAGCCGAACTTGGTTCGCAGAAGCAATTTATAAATGCTTGGGTTATCGGTTTCTTCCCTTATGAAAAACCAAAATATGCTTTTGCTTTAATAATGGAAAAGGGTCCGGTACATACGACTTACGGAGGCGTTTATCCGATGCGACAGATTTTTGAATGGATTTATGCGAATCGGCCGGAGTATTTACAATAGTAGTAAATCTTTTGATTTCTAGCTTTAATATGTTAGAATAACCACTGAATTATTATTTTAAGCCTTTTTAAATATGGAAGAAAAAAGAGAGTATCTTACGAAGCAGAAATATAGTGAATTGGTGACTGAACTTAAAGATCTTAAAAATGTAAAGAGGAAAGAAGTCGCAGAGTCTTTAGACTATGCCAGAGGTTTGGGAGACCTTTCGGAAAATGCCGAATATCACGAAGCAAGAGCTCTACAAGCAAGCGTTGAAGAGAGAATCTCTAAATTAGATCAAATATTGAAAAATGCGACGGTTGTTGAAGACAAACACGGAGACCACGCTGTTATAGGCAGTACCGTTACTGTAGAAAAAGACGGCGGTGCAAAAAGAACCTTTATGATAGTAGGGTCAGCCGAGTCTGATATGTCTGCTGGTAAAATATCCAACAGATCGCCGATAGGTGCATCAGTACTTGGAAAGAAGAAGGGAGAGAATTTCAGTTTTAATGCTCCGTCTGGCGTTCAAAAATATAGAGTTATAGACATAAAATAATTTATACTTAAAATGGCTTCTTTTGAAGAACTTAGAAATACGAGAATAGAGAAGATGAAGGTGCTTCAGGCCAGGGGTATAAACCCTTACCCTGCAAAGAGTAAAAGAGATTTCTATCTATCTGAAGTTATAAAAGACTTTGAAAATATCTCTAAGAAAGGAAAAATCTACCTGGTGGGTAGGATTATAGCCATAAGAGGTCAAGGTGGTTTAATGTTTTTCAATATAAATGATGGCACTGCACTTTTTCAAGGACTTCTCAAGAAAGATGAGATGGACGCAAGTGCTTTTGATCTATTTCAAAATACTGCGGATATAGGAGATTTTGTGGAAGTTTCCGGAACACTTTTTATTACAAAAAAGGGCGAAAAAACCATTAAGGTAGAGGAATGGAAAATGCTTACGAAAAGTTTGAGACCTTTGCCGGAGAAATGGCACGGTCTTCAAGATGAAGAAGAAAGATTAAGAAAAAGATATTTGGATATACTGTCGAATCCGGAAGTGAAAGATATGGTTGTGAAGAGATCGAAGTTTTGGAAATCAACGAGGGACTTTCTTCTAGAGAGAAATTTTATGGAAGTGGATACACCTATTCTTGAGAATACGGCGGGTGGAGCGGATGCAAGGCCGTTTATTACGCATTATAATGCTTATGATACAGACGTATACTTGAGAATTTCACCGGAGCTTTGGCTCAAACGTCTTATGGTTGCGGGTTTTCCAAAGGTTTTTGAAATAGGTAGAATCTTTAGAAACGAAGGTGCTGATGCAGAACACTTGCAAGATTATATGCATATGGAATTTTATTGGGCATATTCAGATTATGAAATCGGCATGAAATTCATAGAAGAAATGTATAAATATATTGTCACGGAGACTTTTGGTACACTGAAATTTAAAGTAAGAGGCTTTGACATAGATCTTGGTGGTAAATGGGAAAGATATGATTATGTCGATACAATAAAGAAAATAACGAAAGTGGATATTTTGTCCGCATCTCTCAAAGATATGGAAAACAAAATACAGGATTTGAAAATCGAATATGACAAAAAAGGTTTTAATAAAAACAGAGCGATAGATAGTTTGTGGAAATATTGCAGGAAGCAAATTGGCGGTCCAGGATTCCTTATAAATGTGCCGGTGATGATGGAACCGCTTGCAAAAAGAATGGAAAAAAATCCTGATCTTGTAGAAAGGTTCCAAGTTATCCTTGCTGGTTCTGAAATGGGTAAGGGTTTCAGCGAGCTCAATGATCCGCTCGATCAGATGGAGAGATTTGAGGGACAAGCCAAGCTTCGAGAAACTGGAGATGAAGAAGCGCAGATGATGGACGGAGAATTTGTCGAAGCACTTGAATACGGTATGCCACCGACTTTTGGTTTCGGTTTTTCTGAAAGGCTTTTTAGTTTCTTGTCGGACAAGCCGATTAGGGAATGTCAGATATTTCCATTTATGAAACGAAAGGGATAATTTACTAGTAATTATTAATTAGACCAGTATGATAGAAGAAAATAAAAAGACATTGATACTCTCTTTTGTTGCAGTTTTACTTTTTTCATTCGTTGTTTTTGATAGAGTCTCTTATAAACATGTTTTGAAAGAGAATCTCGCGGAATTTCTTTCAGGCAAATTCGGGACGGTTGGTCTCTCAACTATTAAAATAGCAACATCTACAACGCCAATTGCCACATCCACAATTACTCAATTAGCTAGGGGTATACCACCTGAATCACCAACTAACTATAAAGATAATGGCGATAACACTATAACAGATAATTATACTGGTCTTATCTGGGCAAAATGTGTTCAAGGTATGTCAGGCAGTAAATGTACTTCTGGAAGTGCCGCTCTTCGGGAATGGTCTAAAGCCAGATCTGAATGTGAGAGATTAAATTTGGGTGGAAATAGTAAGGAATGGAGAATGCCTACTCTTAAAGAACTTAGCTCCATTGTAGACACTGGCTCTTTTGATCCAGCTATAAATAAAACCTTTTTTCCAAATACAACAGAAGGCCCGTATTGGACTTATACATCTCCAGCAGGATACAGAGGGGACAAATTCATAGTACTTTTTTCTGATGGAAGTGTTTATCATCAACCAGCAGGTGGAGCCGCAGCGACAAGATGTGTTAGAACAGGAAAATAATATTCGATAAATAAAGATAGCCGCCCGCAAGAGTCCTTCGCGGGCGGCTTTATATGGCCAGATGACTAAGGTTTTGGCGGGTTATACTTAACAAGTTTAATCCCACTTGGTGTTTTGATAGCGAGAGCATATTCGCCGATGTTGGGGATATAGTCATCAAGTTTTAACAAATATCTCCGTGTACCGACTGGTGTAAACCTCGCATTTGTTATGTCGTATTCGACGAGCTCAACCAATAATTTATTACCAAACCTGACGATCTGTTGAGATTTCTTGATACTCGTGTTGATAACCCCTCCATAAATCATTTCCGACTTGAGGTCAGAATGAAAGGGTATTTTCGTTCGAGTGTCTTCGTCGTGGCCGTGTTTGTGTTGTACGTTTATACTAGCACTTACGACGATTGCCACAGTTCCAATGACCGCCACCATAGCTACAATTATTCTGACAATCTCTCTCCAATCAAGGTCTTTATTGTTCATCTTTACCTCCTTCAAACAACATCGCTATACAAGTGCACCCACACGAGTGTATACATGTATTTTCCATTTTTTATACTAGTCCTATCTCTGCGATATGTCAAATCCACCATTGGTAGATAAGGATGGATTTTTGTATTTGAACTTATCAACAGTCTAGGTGTTGCTTGGTGGGACTAAGTGCTATAAAATACAGCATAAGTGGGAAGAAGTGGGATAAAATAAAAAGTGAGAGATTTTATTAAGTCTTCCTTAAACTAATAATAGAATTCTTATGTTAATTGGCGAATACATACATACACTAGACGATAAGAAAAGAGTCTCTCTCCCAGTGAAATTTCGCAAAGAGATGGGAAGGAAGATTATTATTACTGCCGGACTTGATAATTGTCTCTGGATATTTACTTTTGCACAGTGGAAGAAAATCTCAGAAAGACTTTCCGATTTCTCAATGCTTCAAGCGGACAACAGAAGCTTCAACAGATATATGTTTGGAAGTGCGACAGAAGTGGAAGTAGATACTATCGGAAGAATACTATTACCGGAATTTTTAGTCGCAAGAGCAAATCTTAAGAATAAAGTATCAGTTGTCGGTGTTCAGGATAGAGTTGAAATCTGGAATGAAGAATCCTGGAAAGAATACAAGGGTGTTGTGGAGAAAAGGGCCGATCAATTAGCAGAGAAATTAGGTCAGGCCGGGGCTCTGTAAAGCCATGCACAAGACAGTTCTTTTAAATGAAGCTATAGAAAATCTTAATCTTAAACCAGGGGCCGTGTTTTTTGACGGTACTCTTGGAGGAGCTGGTCACTGTGCAAAAGTTTGTTCAGAGTTTGGTGGAAAGGTGCGCGTTATCGCTACGGATAGAGATATGGGGGCAATAAGAAGGGCAGAAGCAAGTCTTTCAAAGATTGGCTGCAAGTTTGATCTTGTCTTATCTGATTACAGAAAGATTGATTCGGTTTTAAGCTCTGTCGGTGTCTCTTCGGTAGATGCGATTCTCCTTGATCTTGGACTATCATCCGATCAACTTGATGCATCCGGCAGGGGCTTTACCTTAAGAAATAACGAACCCCTCCTTATGACATTTTCTGAGGGAGAAGGTGAAAGCGTAACCGCCGAGATAATTCTAAACAACTGGAGCGAAGAGACAATAGCGGACATTATCTACGCTTACTCGGATGAAAGATATTCTAGAAGAATTGCGAGGGAAGTTGTCGAGGCAAGAAAAGAAAAGCCGATAAAGACAACAGTTGACCTTGTAGAGATAATCAAAAGAGCAGTACCCGCAGCATACAAGAGAGGAAAAATACATTTTGCTACAAAAACTTTTCAGGCTTTGAGAATAGCAGTAAATGATGAAATCAGTGCTCTGAAAGAAGGTATGCAAAAAGGATGGACACTGTTAAATAACGGCGGACGTATAGGGATAATTTCTTTTCACAGCGTTGAAGACAGAGAAGTTAAAAATTTTTTCAGAGATAAGTCAAAAATAGGAGAAGGGAGACTTATAAACAAAAAACCAATTGTTCCAAGTGAAAGGGAGATACACGAAAATCCAAGATCGAGAAGTGCAAAACTTAGAGTTATTGAAAAAATAGTATGACAAAAGCAATTAAAAACCAAATAGGAAAATTCACATACGGGGAGAAAAACGTCACAAGAATTCTTCTCTCAGTATTTGTATCTCTCTTGGCTTCATACATAATTTTGGTTTATGGTGTTGTTATGAATTCCATTAAGACAGAAAGGCTTGAAAAAGACGTTTCTGTATTGAATTCAAGTATAAATTCTGCAGAATTTAACTATCTAAATGCTAAAAACGCTATAACAATGGATCTGGCTGTATCCAAAGGTTTTATTGCTATAAAAAACCAGAAATTCTTGGCTCTTAAACCATCTTCAAACGGCCTATCTTTGTCTACAAATGAAAACAAGTAGTTTCTCATTAAGGGTTAGGTTTATCTTTATTCTGATAATTCTTTTTTCTATATTACTAACTGTTAGACTGTATTTTCTGCAAATTGTAAACGGTGATATTTTTTTAGAAAAAGCCGATAGACAATATACGACAGTATCTAACAATGTTTTTGATAGGGGAAGCATATTTTTTCAAACAAAAGATGGATCACTTGTATCTGCCGCGACATTAAAGACCGGATATACAGTAGCAGTCAGTCCAAAGTTGATTTTAGATGGAGATCTGGTTTATAAGACGCTCTCTCAATATCTTACTTTAGACCCTGCCGTTTTCTACTCTAAAATGTTAAAGAAGAATGATCCATATGAAGAGATAGCGAGAAAGGTTCCAGAAGAAATAGTAAAGAAGATCGATGCAGAGAAGATTACAGGCCTTATTATTCAAAAAGAAAAATGGAGATATTATCCTGGAGAAAGTCTTGCCGCTCGTCTTACTGGTTTTGTTGGGTATAATGATGTCGGTGATGCTCTCGAGGGAAGATATGGTCTAGAGAAATACTATAATGATACTCTAGTCAGAGATGGCGGTGATATTTATGTAAACGTATTTGCCGAAATATTTTCAAATATAAATAAGAATTTTATACAAGATTCACAAAGAGAAGGCGATATTATTACTACCATAAATCCTGAAGTAGAAGGGTATCTTGAAAATGCACTTAGTCAGACTACAAAGAAATGGAATTCGAAAATCACCGGCGGAATAGTAATAGACCCCAAAACTGGAGAAATATATGCTATGGGGGTATATCCAGAGTTTAATTTAAATGATTTTAGTAAAGAAAAAGATGTTGGCGTTTTTTCAAATCCACTTGTAAGTGATTCTTACGAATTAGGATCAGTAATAAAGGCGATTACTATGGCTTCCGGTTTTGATTCTGGCGTTATAAGTGCAAAAACAACATTTACGGATTATGGTTTTATCGAATTAGACGGCTATAAGGTTTACAATGTTGATAAAAAAAGCAGAGGTAAAACAAGTATGCAAGATGTGTTGAATCACTCAATGAATACTGGTGCTACTTTTGTTATGCAAAGCATGGGCAGACAGAAGTTTTTGGATTATTTCAAAAGGTTTGGTATAGGTACAGAGACCGGTATAGATTTACCTGGTGAGTCGGCAGGAAATATAGACAATCTCACATCTAATCTAAGCAGTTCAAAACAAATAGAGTTTGCGAACGCTTCCTTTGGGCAGGGTTTTTCTATGACACCTATTGCTGCAACAAGAGCTTTTTCTGTGTTAGCGAATGGTGGCAAACTCATTACCCCGCACGTCGTATCGAGGATCGATTATAAGGTTGGATTATCTAAGAAAGTCTCTTATATAGATGAAGCGCAACAAATAATAAGTAAAGGAACATCAGAAGAGATTACGAGAATGCTTGTAAACTTGGTAGACACGGCCTTAATACAAGGACAATATAAAATTGAACACTATAGCGTTGCTGCAAAGACAGGTACTGCACAGATAGCAAGATCAGCCAAAGATGGTGGAGGTTACTATCCAGACAGATTTTTGCATTCTTTTTTCGGATATTTCCCGGCATATAATCCAAGATTTTTAGTATTTTTATATACAATCGAACCTCAAAATATAGATTTTGCTTCAAATACTCTTTCTAAACCTTTTTTTGATATTGCAAAATATTTAATAAATTATTATGAGATACCGCCAGATAGATAGAATAAGATAAAAACATTTTTGTCATTTGTACTCTCGATATGCTAATATAAAAACATGAAATCAATTTTCAAGAAAATAATTACGAAGATAATTCAATTTGAATCAAGACTTGTCCTGAAGAAATACAACCCTAAAGTAGTGGCGGTTACTGGGAGTGTTGGGAAAACGTCCACAAAAGACGCTATTTTTTCAGTAATGTCCGGATCATTTTACGTTAGAAAAAGTGAAAAGAGTTTTAATAGTGACATTGGTATTCCACTTACGATACTCGGGTGTCCGAACGCTTGGAGCAACCCTTTTAAATGGCTTAATAATATTTGGGAAGGTTTAAGATTGATAATCTGGAGACAGAGTTACCCAGAATGGCTTATACTCGAAGTTGGTGCAGATAGGCCAGGAGATATTAAGAACATATCGAAGTGGCTTCGCCCAGATGTAGTAGTTCTGACAAGATTTGCACAAATTCCTGTTCATATTGAGTTCTTTAAAAATAGAGATGAAATAATAAAGGAGAAATGGTATTTAGTAGATGCTCTGAAATATGACGGGGTGTTAATTGCAAACGCTGATGATGTTGACGCTATGAAAATGACACAGAGGGCAAATACTAGGATTTTAAAGTACGGTCTTTTGGGTGATGCCGATATTAAAGCGTCAAATATCGAAATACATTATGAAGAGAAGACGAGAACGCCAGATGGCATGATTTTCAAAGTGGGATATTTAAACAATTCTGTACCAATAATTATAAAATATTCACTTGGTATGCAGAGTATTTATTCATCTTTGGCTGCTATCTCTGTTGGTCTTTCACAAGATGTGAATCTTGTTAAAGCTGGTGAAGGACTTTTAAAACACGAATCGCCGAAGGGTAGAATGAGGATATTACTAGGAATAAAGAATACGACAATTTTAGATGATACTTACAACTCATCACCCGTAGCACTACACTCGGCTCTCAAAGCTCTAAAAGATATTAAGACAAAAGCCAGAAAAATTGCCGTTCTTGCAGATATGATGGAGCTTGGTAAACACTCAACAGAAGAACATTATGAGGCAGGAAAGCTTGTTGCAGAATCCTCAGATATTTTAATGACTGTTGGAGTGAGATCGAGGAGGATTGCTGAAGGAGCTCTTGACAATGGTCTTGGTGAATTAAACGTCTTTCAATTTGACAATTCTGTTGAAGCCGGTACAGCCTTGCAGGATATATTAAGGGAGGGTGATATTATACTTATAAAAGGCTCGCAATCAACTCGTATGGAACGAACTGTAGAGGAAGTGATGGCAGAACCAGAAAAAGCAGAAGAACTACTTGTGAGGCAGGAGGAAGAGTGGAAAAAAAGATAATATTATGTTATAAAAATATGAGACGGGCGTTTTGTTTCGCAAAATGCCCGCTGATTTTTGGCCTCATCGTCTAACGTGAGGTTGGGGTGGGACCCAACCGCAAGATCGGAGTGCGACGGCACGAGAGGGGGTCGCAAGCAAAGTCAGCAGACTTTGACTTGTGACTAGGACACGGCCTTCGAGAGGTTGAAATTTGGGCAAGGGACCCAAATGAAAGACCTATGATGGTTTTATATGAGTGAAGCGAAATATAAAACAGAATAGGTATACGGCTTCTGTAAGAAGGTAAATTCAGGGTTCGAGATTTTAGTTTAAACAATTTAATATTGGCCCTATCGTCTAACGGTTAGGACACGGCCTTCTCAAGGCTGTAATCAGAGTTCGATTCTCTGTAGGGTCACATAAATAAAAATCGCCAGCATTATTCGCTGGTGATTTTTATTTAAGTCCAGGGGAATCGAAAGCCGGAGCGTGACGGCGCGAGGCGGGGTAGCGAGATTTTTCAGCAGAAAAATACTCGTGACCGATTCCCCGTGAGGTCACATAAATAAAAAAACACCCCCGTAGTAGGCGGGGGTGTTCGAGGTGCTGATCAGGCCATGCCGGTTCGTTCATCTAAATACCACGGCTTGCGATCGTCTTGGGGCGGTTGCTCCCGGTGTGGCTCAGTAGGCTGACCAAGTATCGCTTGGCGGATTCTACGAAACCTCTCTCGGTTGAATATGCCATGCTTATTGAATACAGCTTTCACGGCGTCAAACGCGGGCTTTCCTTTTCGGAACAATCTGCCAGCCTCTTTTATCAGCTCCTCATCTGTCCATTTCCTTTTTCTTCCCATAATAATCCTCCGATCACTTTGAAAACCAGGAAAACTTGTCTGGGTGTATTATACCAGAGTCGTATATCGATTGTCAAACCACAAAACATATCAAGGAATTGAACAGAAAAACCTCACGGGCGGGAGGTGCGGGAGCGACTCTGGGATTTTTCGTATAGAACAGCGATTATGATTTTCTTCGGGATGAAGGCACACTGGTGGAAAATAGTGATGGGAGGGAGCTTTTATTTCACCAATTCCTCAACAACCTTTTTCACCACTGCTCCATCCGCCTTCCCCTTAAGTTCTTTCATCACGGAGCCGATAAATTGTCCGATTTTTGTTTTATCCACATTTCCGGCAGAAGCGATTTTCGCTTCCACAACTTTTCTCACTTCATCCTCACTCATCATTTGTGGCAAGAAAGCTTCAAGTATTTTCATCTCGGCTTCTTCAGCTTTTGCAAGCTCTGGTCTGCCACCTTTTGTAAATTGTTCGATAGAGTCTTTTCTCTGTTTTACGAGTCTTCGTATAACTGCAAGAGCTTCTTCATCTCCCAATTCATCTCCTTTTATGTCTTTTGCGATTATTTCGTTTGTAAAGGCAGAAGATACTCCGCGAAGCACCGTAAGCCTTAATACATCTTTTTTCAACATCGCTTCTTTTATTCCGTCTTTAATTATTTTATGTATACTCATACTCGACATATTATCACATTTTTTATTTTTAGCCACGAATGATATAATACTTGTATGCCATCAACAATTTTAGTTATCTTATTTGTAATAATTATCGCGCTACTTGTTTGGCTTATTGTGTCCATAAGAGGTGCTGGCAAGGTTGAGCAGAAAGGCGAAGATATTGGCCTCAAGCTTATCCTTGAGCAGATCAATGAGCTCAATCGCACAGTAGATACCAAGATGAGCGAGACCACCCGCCATATGAATGAATCAGTCCGCAATCAATTCAGCGAGTCAGCCAAGCTTATCCGCGATGTTACCCAGGGTCTTACCAAGCTAGATGAGACTAATAAGCAAGTTGTCTCTTTTGCCGATCAGCTTCAATCGCTTCAGGATATTTTGAAGAATCCGAAGCACCGTGGAATTCTCGGTGAATATTATTTGGAGACTTTATTGCAAAATGTTTTAGCGCCGACACAATATAAAATGCAATATGCATTTGCCAATGGCGAGATAGTGGATGCAGCTGTTTTTATAAAAGATAAAATAATTCCTGTTGATTCAAAGTTTTCTTTAGAAAATTATAATAAATTGAGCGTGGAGCAGAATCCTCAAGAAAAAGAAAAATTGGAGAAGGCTTTTGTAAATGATTTAAAATTGCGTATTCAGGAGACTTCAAAATATATTCGTCCGAAAGAGGGGACAATGGACTTCGCTTTTATGTTTATTCCGCATGAAGCGATTTATTATGATTTGTTGGTCAATAAGATAGGCGCGATAACGGAAGAGACGGACAATCTGATACAAAGAGCTGCCAATAAATATAAAGTTATCATTGTTTCGCCGACATCATTCCTTGCATATCTGCAGACCGTTCTGCAAGGGCTCAAGGCGATGCAGATAGAGGAGTCAGCAAAAGAGATTCGCAAAAATGTGGAAGGTTTACAGAAACATTTGAAAAGCTATGAAGAATATCAGGGCAAGCTTGGAAATGCTCTTGCGACCACTGTAAATCATTTCAATAATTCAAATAAAGAATTTAAAAAGATAGATAAAGACGTGGTAAGAATTACAGGAAAAGAATCGGATATTGAGCTTTTGGAGGTATCGAAGCCGGAGATAGAGGAATAAAAATCAGCCGGCACTATATCTGTGCCGGCTGAGTCAGCCTATCTTTCATACCTGTTCAACCACAGGAGACAGACTTGAAGACCGTACGCCCTGTTGATTGATATAAAGAAGAAAGCCCTATTGGACCCCTCCGTTACTTCGGCGACTTCAAAGAATCCAAATCCCCACTTTGTGATCCTAAGCAGTGTGATCTCGTACATGACGTTTCCTCCTTTTGTTTTTCAATTTAACCAATTCTTCATCACTGACTTTCTCTGCATCCGCAAAGAAAGCCTTTACCGCCTCGACACTCGTACTGAGTATCACAGCGATTTCTCGGAACAAATTCTCAAGTTCTTGTGTATTTGCATTCATAACAACGAACTCCTTCCCATCTATAATATTACAGAATATATTTGGAATGTCAAGCACTTTTGTAAAATCATATTATACTGTATTATTTCAGGATGAAATCAAAAAAGGTAAACATTTATAATCATTCAGAAATTGAAAAGAAATGGCAGAAAATTTGGGCAAACAAAAAGACCTTTAAGACGGAAGATACTTCGAATAAACCGAAATTCTATGTATTGGATATGTTCCCATATCCATCTGGCGAAGGGCTTCATGTTGGGCATCCTCGCGGATATATAGCTACCGATATTTACTCAAGATTCAAAAAGATGAACGGTTTTAATGTGCTTCACCCTATGGGCTGGGACGCTTTTGGCTTGCCTGCGGAGCAGTACGCGATGAAGATGAAAATCAATCCCGAAATTGCCGTAAAGAAAAATGTAAAAAGATTTAAAGAACAGATTTCAATAATGGGTTTGAATTACGATTGGTCTCGCGAGATAAATACCACTGATCCAAAGTATTATAAATGGACGCAATGGATTTTCTTACAGCTTTTCAAAAAAGGTTTGGCTTATGAAAGTTATGAGCCGATAAATTGGTGCCCATCTTGTAAGACCGGTTTGGCAAATGAAGATCTGGACGGTGATAAATGTGAAAGATGCGGGACGACAATAGAAAAAAAACCGATGCGACAATGGGTGCTCAAAATCCGTGATTATGCCGATAGACTTTTGGACGATCTTGATGCACTGAATTGGCCTACGCATATCAAAGAGCTTCAGAAGAATTGGATAGGGCGTTCGGAAGGCTCAGAGATAGGATTCAAGATTCATGATTCAAGATTTAAGAAAGAGATCGGAGAAATAAAGGTATTCACAACAAGACCGGACACTTTATTTGGCTTATCTTATGTCGTCATTGCCCCAGAGCATAAGATAGTAGACGAATATAAATCTCACATATCAAATTGGGCTGAAGTAGAAAAATACAGAAAAGAAATAAAAAATAAAAGTGAAATAGACAGAACTGCCGAAGGTAAAGAAAAGACCGGCGTGAAGCTCGGCGGAATATTAGCTATTAATCCAGTCAACGGCGAAAAAGTGCCGGTATTTATTGCAGACTATGTTTTAGCCAACTATGGTACAGGTTGCGTGATGGCAGTGCCCGCACACGACGACCGCGATTTTGCTTTTGCCAAGAAATATAATTTACCGATAAAAGAGGTGATTATCCCAGAGAGAATTGATAAGAGAAATCCACCAGTCGCAGGAAAGAAAAGTGTTGAAAGGAGAAACGTGCATGTAATTATTCGCAATCCTAAAGACGGTAAGATCATTTGCTTGAAATGGAAAAAGCAACCATGGACGACTTTTCCAATGGGAGGAGTAGATGAAGGTGAAAATATTATAGATGCAGCAAGAAGAGAGGCTTGGGAAGAGACTGGTTATAAAAACCTTGTCAATCCAAAAGTCTTGGGTGGACAAGTCCGTGCAGAATATTTTGCAGCGCATAAAGATGAAAACAGAATTGCATATACAAACGCCATTTGCTTTGATTTGAAAGACGAAGAGAGAGATGAGATGTCCGAGGAAGAGAAGGAAAAGCATGAAGTGATTTGGATGAATGTGAAAGATATAGTTATCGGCACTTTGAATCATGCAGAAATGGATATTTGGCTAGAGAGATTAGAAAAGGGAGATATAGCCTATACAAATGACGGCGTGATGATAAACTCTGGAAAATTTGACGGCAAAAAAAATACCGAAATAATGAAAGAGATTACCGAATTTGCCGGTGGAAAGATGACGAAAAATTATAAACTTCAAGATTGGGTTTTCTCAAGACAGAGATATTGGGGCGAGCCTATCCCCGTGGTGCATTGTGAGAAATGCGGAGCTGTCCCTGTCCCAGAAAAAGATTTGCCACTCAAGCTTCCAAAAGTTAAGTCATATGAACCGACAGGCACAGGAGAATCGCCTCTCGCTGCTATTTCAAAATGGGTAAATACAAAATGTCCGAAATGCGGAGAAAAAGCGAAAAGGGAAACAAATACAATGCCTCAATGGGCAGGATCATCTTGGTATTATCTCCGATATATGGATACGAAGAATAGTAAAGCTTTGATTGATCCCAAAAAAGAGAAATACTGGTCTCCAGTGGATATGTATGTTGGAGGGGCCGAGCATGCTACAAGACATCTTATCTACGCTCGTTTCTGGCATAAATTCCTTTATGATATCGGTATTGTAAGTACAAAAGAACCTTTCAAACAGCTTCGCAATCAAGGTATGATACTTGGTTCCGATGGTAGGAAAATGGGTAAGAGATATGGCAATGTTGTAAATCCGGATGAAGTAGTGAAAAATGTCGGTGCCGATACTTTGAGAATCTATGAATCCTTCATGGGGCCTTTTGAGCAGGAAATTTCTTGGAGTACAGATAGTATGGTGGGTTCAAGAAGATTTTTGGAAAGAGTTTGGAAATTACAGGAGAAAATCTCAGACAAGACTATTGATTCAAATGACACCCAATCACTCTTACACAAGACAATTAAAAAAGTTACGGAAGATATAGAATCGTTTAATGCAAATACCGCCGTGTCCGCGATGATGATATTTGTAAACCATTTAGAGGCTCAAGAAAAAATTGATGAGGAAACTTATCTGGCTTTTATCAAAATCCTTTCGCCATTTGCTCCGCACTTGTGCGAGGAAGTATGGGCTAATCTTGGCAATAAAAAGCTTCTTGCAGTGGAACCTTGGCCAAAATATGATGAAGCCAAAATAAAATCAGCAAAAGTGAAAATAGTAGTACAAATAAATGGTAAAGTCCGAGCAACGCTTCCCATGTCAAGCGATGTTTCCGAAGAAGATGTTAGAAAGGAGGCATTAGCAAATCAAGATATAGTCAAGTGGCTCTCCGGTCAGAAAATACTGAAGACTATCTTCGTAAAAAACAAAATAATCAACTTTGTAATTTAAAAGTCAATACCCATTTGACTTTATTCTGCATCGGTGATAGTATGCTTTGTACGATATTCGTCAATATCAGTTTTAATAAATATTAATAGCATGTCAACAACAATAAGTTTTAAACCGAAACAGGTTTCTAAGAAGTTGCTTTTGGCTCTTCCAGAGAGATCAAGAGACGTTATTACAAAGAGATATGGTCTCGGGAAAAATCCTGAGCCGATGACTCTAGATGCAATAGGTAAGACCTATGGTATTACAAGAGAAAGGGTGAGACAAATAGAAAATCACGCTCTAAACATCATAAGAAAATCTAAAAACTATACTGACGAAAAACCATCATTTGATGAAATAGAGAAGATTATTCATAACCTCGGTGGAATAGTTGTGGAGCAAGATCTTCTCGATTTTGTTTCGAAAGATCTAAGCACTCAAAGCCACTTGAACTTTATTCTTGTTGTTGGACATCCGTTTAAGAAGATTAAGGAAGACGAAGATTTTAAACACAGGTGGTTTATTGACGAACAACTTGCAGATAAAATTCACAACTCTCTAAAGAAGTTGTATGAAAGTTTGAAAGATAATGAACTTGTTACAGAACAAGAAATGATAAAATCTTTCTTGGGTTATGTGGAAGATGTTGCTGAACAATATAGATCAGAAGAAATCGCGAAAAGATGGCTTGCCCTTTCAAAGAAGGTTGGAAAAAACCCTTTGGGTGAATGGGGTAGATCAGAATCTCCAAATATTAGCACAAAGGGTATGAGAGACTATGCATATCTTGTCATTAGGAAACATGGTTCACCAATACACTTTAGAGAAGTAGCAAAAGCCATAGCAACAGTATTTAATAAGAAAGCCCATGTCGCCACAACTCACAATGAACTTATTAAAGACCCTAGATTTGTACTTGTAGGCAGAGGTTTATATGCTCTTGCAGAATGGGGTTATATGAGCGGTGTTGTCAAAGATGTTATTAAGAAGATTCTGGAGAAAAGCGGCCCTCTTACAAAGCAGGAGATTATAGAGAAAGTTTTGAAAGAGAGATATGTCAAGGAAAATACGATAGTTATCAATCTGCAGAATAAGAAGTATTTCAAGAAAAATAAAGACGGAAAATACGAGGTAGTAAAATAAAGGATAATTAAAAGAAAAGGGGGCGTCCGCTTCAGGCGGACGCCCCCTTTTCTTTTGTATTAATATTTTGTTATAATATATTTACAATGTGGAGCACATTTTTTTACGGCATAGGTACTAAACTTTTCCCTCTAACTTTTAAAGTTATACTTATTGTCTTGCCTATAGCAATGCCCATTATGCTATTTTGTGCTTTTTGGATTTTACGATTTAGGTGGATCAAATTAGTCTTCATTGAAAAGCAGAAAAGCTGTTTATTGGAGATCAAATTACCTAAGGAAATTATGAAATCTCCCGCTGCTATGGAAATCTTTTTTACATACCTTCAAAGAGCAGGATCTGAAAATCTTACACAGACTTATTTAGAAGGTAAAACAAGACCTTGTTTTAGTTGTGAAATCGTATCTTTGGGGGGGGCGGTACATTTCTATATTTGGATGAGCCAAGCAAAATTTAAGAATATTATTGAAGCCCAGCTTTATGCGCAATATCCGAATATTGAAATATATGAGGTAAAAGAAGACTATACTAATAAAGTCTTTTTCGATGAAGAGAAGTACCCTATGTTTGGAAGACAACATAGACTTTCTAAACCGGATGCTTATCCCATTAAAACTTACATTGACTATGGTTTAGACAAAGATCAAGAGGAAGAATACAAGATAGACCCTTTGACACCGATTGTTGAGTATATGGGTACTTTAAAGAAAGGGGAATACGCCTGGTTGCAGATATTGATTCAAAAGCATGAAGAAGAAACACTCTTTCATGGAAGGCTCACGAAAGAACGAGAGTGGGTAAAGGATATAGATAAAGAGATAAAGAAAGTTAGAGAATCTGCTATGCAAGGCTCTGGAGATGAAGAAAATAAGTTTAGATTTCCAAATCCTACAAAGGGTCAAAATGAAATAATTGCAGCTCTAGAGAGAAGTAAAGGGAAAATGGCTTTTGATTGTATGATAAGAAGTGTCTATATCGCAGAAAAAGCCTCTTTCACCCCAGCAAATATTAGTGGTCTTACAGGATGTCTTAGGCAATATGGTTCAAATCTTTTAAATCGTTTCGGTACAAGTCATAATACAGGTACAAGTGACGTGTGGAAGGATGTCTTAACTGTTTTACCTTTCCTAAAGGCTATGGAAGCCAGAAAAGTAAGCCGATTAAAGAGAGATCTGTTACATGCATACAAGCTTCGTTCGTTTTTTGAATGGCCTTATAAACATCTCGGTGGTTCCAAGCCCTTTGTCTTAACCACCGAAGAACTCGCCACAGTGTTTCATTTTCCAAGCGGTATTGTTTCGCAGACACCAACACTCACTAGGGTTCCTTCCAAGAAATCAGAAGCTCCAGCCAACTTGCCGATTTAAAAATGCATTACGATTTTCTAAGAGAAATAAAACTTTACAAAGACCCTCTCTTGAAGAGGCGTCTTGTATTTCTGACTGGATCTGTTGTGGCTCTTTTTTTTATAATCTTTTACATATCTTTTCTTTCTTCGCCGAGGGATTTTCCTAAAGGTTTAATCTATGACCTCAAGGTTGGGCAAACACTTTCTTCTCTTGCAAGCGATTTATCTTCGAAGCATATTATAAAATCAGAATTTTTATTTAAAGGGCTAGTATTTGTCATTTCAGGTAATTCTAGGATTCTAGAGGGGGATTATGCAATGCCGAATGCACAAAACGTTGTGGCTTTAGCGTGGAGATTCGCACATGGAGATACAAAAATATCTCCAATGAGGATAACTATTCCGGAAGGATTAAATAATTATCAAGTAGCAGACTTGCTTTATAAGAATTTACAGACTTTTGATAAAAAAGAATTCTTGAAATATGCTACAAAATATGAAGGGTATCTTTTCCCCGACACATATCTTATAGCTCCCGGTACGAAAGAAAATAAGGTAGTCGATATGATGATAGAAAACTTCGATGAAAAGATTAAAGCACTTAATACCGAGATTAAATCTTTCGGTAAACCGCTTTCTGATGTCGTCAAAATGGCATCTATTCTTGAAGGGGAAGCTAGGACTATAGAAACACGTCGCACCATAGCTGGTATTTTGTGGAGGAGAATTTCTCTCGGAATGCCTTTACAGGTTGATGTGTCTTTTAAATATATAAATGGCAAGACATCAAAGATGCTAACACTTGATGATTTAAAAATAGATTCACCATATAACTCTTATACCAATAAAGGTCTTCCACCAACCCCTATTTCAAATCCAGGACTTTTGGCAATACAGGCCGCCATTACTCCGATTAAGACCCCGTATTTATATTTCTTAGCTGATAGCAGTGGCATTATGCATTATGCAGTCACGCACGATGGGCATGTGGCTAATAAGGAGAAATATCTTAAATAAAAGCTCACTCGGACTTGCCTAAAATTTTCTCGGGGTCCTGTCAACCTATTCTTTTTGAAAAGCACGAAAAACTTTTGCTAAAGTTTTTCTCTGTCCGTCGTCAGCCACTCCTCCCAAGTCTTTTCAAAAAGAACAGGTTGCCACCCCTAGCAAAAATTTTAGGCAAGTTTTCGTTCACCGGATGGCACAGTAGCATTAAAATGGCAATGTAAAAGTCAGTGCGGAGTCTTTCTTATCATGCCATTTTGAAGTGTCGAGCTTTATCTCTTTTATATCCTTAATATCTTTGTATTTTAGAAAACCATTTTTCAGAGCAAATTCGTAAATATCTTTTGTAATTCTCACATCTTCAATACAATAGTCTATAACATCTTGATATTTGCCTTGTTTCCACCACTCTGTCGCTTGAAGTCCGTGAGCAGTTTTATTTCTACCGAGTGTCGCTTCAGCGACATTATCGAGCTTGATTCTTCTGCCGATAGACTTTTTGATCTCCGAAAGCAGATCCAGACTTGCGATTTTGGTCAAATCTCCGGAATAATATTTATTCAGTATGGGTATATCAAAACTGTCACTATTGTAGCCGATAAGCAGATCTGCTTTTTCCAAAATCGGCCAAAGATCTTTGAGTTGCTCCTTTGTATAGCTAGAAAACTTGTCGGTCAATGAATCGTAAATACAAACCACATACATATTTGGGAAGACCTGTTTTGTGCCGACGGTTGTGATTATTCCATCTGTTTCAATGTCAAAGACTATTTTTCTCATGATACAATATTTTCACTATCAACTCTTGTCTTGTGGGCGTAAAAACCCCAATAATTCAAGATAAGCCAGATTATTATGGTAACTATTAGCCAAGGAAGCATAGCTTTTATACCATATCTTGATATTGATGAATACATAATAAAAAAACCGATAAGCCCTGTTACGACATCCATTATTTTATTTGTTATATATTCATGGACATTTAAAACGTAGAGTTCAAAAAATTCCCAACCGATCATTATTATCGTAGAAAGGATTAGGTTCGACAAAAAACCAATTCCAAGCCAATTTAATATGCCTGCAAAGATAACCCCGCATAAGACGTGGGGGACAGACCACATATCAATATATTTTCCTTCTTTCCAAAGGTTTGCATGATCAATTATCATAATTTAATTATCTTTTCATTTCCTTGGTAATATCAGAATCAGTTGTTTGGACTTCGTTTCCGGTTTTTAGCTCTTTCAATTTCAATTTACCAGTCTTTACTTCCTCATCTCCAATACAAACAATATAAGGGATTTTATTTTTATCCGCGTATTTTATTTGATCACCAACTTTTTTATTTGAATAATCTACGGAAACCTTGAGACCGCTATTTCTCAATTTCTGTGCCAAGTCTTGTGCATAGCCGATAGAATCATCATTGAATGTGCAGATATATAAATCGGCGACAGCTTTTATTTCTGGCAAAAGCTTAAATGTTTCCAATACATCTCGGATCACCACGTCTCCCATACCAAAGCCGACTGCCGGCACTTTCTCTTTGCCGAATATATCGAGCAAATCGTCGTATCTACCACCACCAAATATTGCGCGTCTGTTTTCTTGGCTTGTGCTGAAAACTTCAAAAATAATCCCCGTGTAATAATCAAAACCACGCATTAAGCTCTGGCTGAATACTGTATTTGTGATGCCGAGTTTTTCTAGTCTTTCTATAAGTTCTTTGATTTCAGCCACGTCCTCTTGCTCGCTCGCGGTCTTCGGAAGTTTTGATATAAATTCTTCAAAATTTTTGGAATCTATGAGTGTTAGGAATTCGGAGCTTCTTTCAGGGATGAATTCTTGTATTCCGGCTTTAAATTCTTTGGCATCCATCTTTTCTTTCTTGTCTATAAGCTTGGAAACTCTCTGTGTGACTTCTGGAGATAGGGCAAAAACATCATTCAATATATAATTTACTATCTTTCTGCTATTTATTCTTATCTCAAAATCCGTATCTTTCAGACCAAAAGCTTTCATAATATCGCTTGCCATAGCAATAACCTCAACATCTGCATTTATGTTTTTTACGCCGAAAATATCTACATTGAGTTGCCAATGTTCGCGTGTCCTACCTTTTTGCGGTTGTTCGTATCTGAAAAGATTTGGAATAGAATACCAACGAAGAGGGAAGGAGAATTCTTTGAGTTTGCCAGCTATCATTCTTGCGAGAGTTGGTGTCATTTCTGGTCTTAGAGATACATCTCTGTCGCCTTTGTCTTTGAAAGTGTAGGTTTGCTCATTTACTATCTCTTCGCCGGATTTAGCTCTGTACAAATCTGCCGGTTCAAGGACGGATGCGCCGTATTCGCTATATCCAAAACTTTCTGCAACTTTTCGCATAGTGTTGAATATATAGGTTTGAACTGCCATATCGGCAGGATAAAAGTCGCGAACGCCTTTGTACGGCTCGGTGCTTATTTTTTGTTTGCTTGCCCCGTCTGAATTTTCACCTTGCTTTGTTTTTGACATAATGTTTGTTTATTGATATAGATATAATATATTACCATAATGAATAATTTCTAAAAAATTCTTTACGGGGTGTTTTTATTCATATCAGTTAGTATTCTATCAAATTATGATACCAAAACAAAGTGTCTTAAAATTATATAAAAAGAGGGGAGAAACGCCTCTTGAATGTTTGAATAGATTTAAATTGGCGAATCCTGAATACAAAGATGACAAGATGACCTATGCTGGGCGTCTTGATCCACTCGCTGAGGGCATACTTCTCGTGCTTGTTGGTGAAGAATGTAAAAATAAAGATAAATATTTAGGGCTTGATAAAGAATACGAAGTAACTGTGCTTTTTGGCTTTGCGACGGATAGTTTTGATGTATTGGGTTTGGTTAATTCCTCCCCGGTCTGTCATCCTCGCGAATGCGGGGATCCAGGGATTCTTGTTCGCTCAATAATGTCTTCTTTTAGAATCGCACATAATTGGCTCGCTCGATACTGCCCTTTCCGGAACACGGATATTTTTTTGCTAAAAAATTCCTCGTGCTCGGCTCAGCCAGCCTCGCAAGTTTCCGGAAAGGGCAGTATCTCGCTCGCCAAGCTCGACGGTATATTAAAGAGCTTTGTCGGCAGATTTTCTCAAAAATATCCGCCATTTTCTTCAAAGACCGTAAACGGTATTCCGCTTTTCGCTCACGCGAAAAGCGGAAACTTGGACCCCGACGAAATCCCCTCAAAAGATGTTGAAATCAAAAACATTGAATTATTAAAGGAAAGTTCAATTTCAAAATCTGAATTTGAAAAATCTGTAAAAGAATCTATCGCACTAGTTTCCGGCGATTTCCGCCAAAAAGAAATCTTAAAATCATGGGAATCAGCTTTATCAAGGACCGTCCTTGATAATTTTCAAACTATCACCATAAAAGTCTCCTGTACAAGTGGTACATATATGCGAAGCTTGGCAAATGCGATAGGGGAGAAAGTAGGTATTCCAGCTTTAGCACTGAATATCAAGAGAATCAGAATAGGTAAGGATAGAATTTAATTTCAATAGCAGAATTACTTAAATACCATATCAGCTATAGCTGATATGGTATTTAAAATTAAATTATTTGACATAGTAATATAGAAGGTGTATAATGCAAATAGATAGTCGCTCTCCGTTATATTTTTGGCACAACGCCAAAGAGTAATGGACGGCATACAAAAAAAGAAAAGGAAACTGACCATGAATAACATGCTCAGGAATGTGCTCGCGGAACTCGTGAAGGTTGGGGACGAAGTCCTTGGCCTGATATACGATTTCCTGCGGAAGCTGAATGCGGACAAAACAGGGGAGTTTTTGAAAATGTTCAAACTTTTCCTGCGTGATGAAGTTGTTGCCAAGACTTCCGAGGTATGGAAGACGTGGAAAATAATAAAGATCGGCACTATATATACTGCCGAGGCGTTTTGTCAAGTTTTTAAGAATGAAGGTTTAGATATGGATAGAATGGTGAAAGACATTATCCACAGTCCTGCCTTCAGAGTGAGTGGGACCGAACAAGATGTAGAATTAGTCAATGTTAGTAATGAGCAACTTGGTTTTAAAGACGGTGCTTACTATATGGACACGTGTAAGCGTGCATTAATGCTCGGTCTAGATATGTGTCCAGCCGAAGTCGGTCCCCAACTGTACTTGCAGCTCAAAGAAGACATGCCTAGTGGTACAAGTGTTGTGGTGGCAATGGAAGCTATGCTTGACTCAGAGAATTATCTCAAAGTATTTACTGTGAATTGTGATGTGCGTGGGGAGTTATATTTGCTTACATGTATTTGCCATCCTCATAGTAAATTCTTTGCTCATCGTCGCTTCCTATTCCTGCGTCGTAAACCTTAAATAACATGAGAGTATACAGCTCGTTCAATCAATTCACACAAGTGGAAAGATTGGACGAGTTGTTTTTTATTATACGGCTCTAAACCTTGACAGAATCACCAAAACATGGGAAAAACTTGCTTTTTTTCTTGATATATGCTATACTCTTTTGGCAGTAACAATTCTCGTAGGTTTAAGTTTTCTTAGCCGTTTGAGAGTAGGTCGTTTCTGCGAATTTAGTAGATTTTTGCAAAACAAATGGCAAAGAAATTATATGTAGGAAATCTTCCTTACACAGCAAATGATGCTGAGTTGGCAGATTTCTTCTCTAAGGCTGGAGCTGTTGAGTCAGCTGTCGTTATGATCGACAAGATGACCGGCAGATCAAGAGGTTTTGGATTCGTAAGTATGCCTAATGATGAGGAAGCTATGAAAGCTATCGAATCATTAAACGGCGTAGACATGGGCGGAAGAAAGCTCACTGTCAACGAAGCTAAACCTTTGGAAAACAGACCTTTTAGAGGTGCTCCAAGAAGATAATATTAGTCGCAAGACTTTTATATCGATTAGAGTAATCTAACAAAAACACCCGCGTTCTGCGGGTGTTTTTGTATTTTTATTTCAAATCTTTTCTTCCTGCTTTAGCTCTATCTGTTTTGGTCAAAAGCATTTTTCTAAGACGGACATTCTTTGGAGTCACTTCGAGAAATTCATCACCCTGCATTATTTCAAGACCTTTTTCAATATCAAGTTTGGTTGGTGGGATAAGATAAAGCGCTTCATCATTTCCGGAAGAACGGGTATTTGAAAAGGCTTTATTTTTCGTCGGATTCACATCGAGTTGTTCGCCATTTAAAACACTTCCGATAACCATACCCTCATAGACATCTATTGCAGGGTCTATATAGAGTATGCCCCTTTCCTGTAAATTCCAAAGTGAATAAGCAAGGGATTTTCCGGTCATCATAGAAACCATTGAACCGAATTCTTGCTTTTGAATTTCGCCGGCGTATTCTTTGAAATCTATAAAGCGACTACACAAAATTCCAAGACCTTTTGTATCTACGACAAACTGTCCTCTGTATCCCAAAAGTCCGCGAGTAGGTATTTCGAAAATCATTCTGACTTGATTGTCTTTGATTTTCATATCTTTCATTATTCCTTTTCTTTTGCCAAGTTTTTCTATAACAACACCTTGGAATTCTTCGGGAACATCTACGGTAACTTCTTCAAACGGTTCCATTTTGACACTGTTTACTTCTTTGATAATAGCTTTTGGTTGCGAAACTTGTAACTCAAAACCTTCTCTGCGCATATTTTCAATTAAAATCGCAATATGAAGCTCGCCTCTACCGTAAACCGTTAAGGGTTCAGCACCGAAATCGACTCTTAGTCCGACATTTACCTCCATTTCTTTTTCCAAACGTTCGCGGATCTGTCTTCCTGTGACAAATTTTCCTTCGCGTCCAGCAAGAGGGGAATCATTTACAAGGAAATTCAAAGAAATTGTTGGCTCGTCAATATTTATAGAGGGTAATGGTTTTTGGTCTGCATTTTCACAAACTGTCTCTCCGATATAAGCATCTGAAATACCTGCTATCATAACAATATCGCCAGCAGAAGCCTCTGATACAGCTATCCTTGTCATACCGTTGAAAGTATAAAGTTTGGTAATCCTCGTCTGTCTTGATTCACCGTTTGGCGTCTTTACAAAAATATTTTGTCCATCTTTCACTTTCCCACTATAAATTCTTGCAACACCCAGACGACCTAGAAAGTTGTCATAAGCCAGGTTAAATATTTGTGCTGAAAATGGTAAATTGAGATTTTCTTCTGTTGAAGATGATGGGACTTTTTCTAAGATTAAATCCAGAAGGGGTGACAGATCTTTTTGTTCATCTTTTGGGTGAATCATAGCGACACCTTTTCTGCCGATTGCATAAATAATAGAAAAATCCAATTGCTCATCATTTGCGCCGAGCTCCATAAAAAGTTCTAAAACTTCCTCGTGTGCTTCTTCTGGTCTTGCGGCACTTTTATCTATTTTATTTATAACGACGATTGGCTTAAGACCAAGTTCAAGAGATTTTTTTAATACAAAACGAGTCTGTGGCATTGGACCTTCTTGAGCATCGACAACAAGGAGAACTGTATCGATAGAGCGGAGTACACGCTCAACTTCCGAGCCAAAGTCTGCATGTCCTGGAGTGTCCACAATATTGATTTTTGTACCTTTGTATGGAAGAGAAGTATTTTTCGCATATATAGTAATACCACGCTCTTGTTCGAGTTTATTGCTGTCCATAGTTGCGCCTTCCTCGGATACACCGGCTTGTTTCAAAAGGGCGTCGGTAAGGGTTGTTTTTCCGTGGTCAACGTGGGCTATTATTGCTATGTTTCGTATTTCCATTTTATTATTCAAACTAAAAGGCGCCGAAGCGCATTTTGTACTTCTATTAAAACATATTTTTAATAAAATAGCCAACCTCGCGGGCAGGTTGGCTATTCGTGGTCTGGGTTCTACCCGACGAGACGCAGGACAGTCCTTTTTTCATCGTGTACTTTATCACAACCAGCTTTGTCCAATTTCTTGAGCAAATCTGAATTGCAAGATACTCCGATAAACTGTGTGTCTTCTGGTAAAACCTTTTTGATCTCGGCAATTAGCTTCGGGTGATCTGCCATAGAACCGTCCATAATGACGGTTTTGATGTCCAGATTGTCTTTGACAATTCCAAACACCTCACCGATGATACTGGTTGTAAGTATCTCCAGATCTGGTCGTCCTTCTTTTGCCATCCTCATTATTATATCACATACCGATTCGTCATCATCAATATATAGAACTTTCACTTTTTCTCCTTTTTGTTGAAGTGATTTTTCCTCGCCAATATTATAGTCTTTTTTATAAAAGTCAACAGAGCGAAATTTTTATAAAAATTTGATATAATATTCAGTATGAATCAGGAAGTAGAGAGAATTAAAAAGTACGTAAGAACTACCAACTACCTCACGGTTACTCAGATATATTTACAGAGTAATTTCTTACTTGATAATAAACTGACTTTTGATGATATCAAACCTCGACTTTTAGGGCACTGGGGCACATGTCCAGGGATAAATTTTGTTTACGCATGTCTCAACAATCTGATAAATAAGACCGGCACAAATATGATGTTTCTTTTAGGCCCAGGTCACGGATTTCCGGCTTTGCAAGCCAATCTTTTTCTTGAGGGAACACTTGGTAAATATTATGCTGATGCGACAAAAGACGAGAAAGGCATTTCTTATTTTTCAAAACAATTTAGTTGGCCTTATGGGTTTCCAAGTCATTCAAGTCCGATAACTCCCGGCGTAATACTTGAAGGTGGAGAGCTTGGATATTCACTTTCAACCGCCTATGGAGCAGTGCTTGATAATCCAAGTCTTATAGCAACTTGTCTTATCGGAGATGGCGAAGCGGAAACTGGTCCGCTTGCTACAGCATGGCACTTAAATAAATTTATCGATCCTGCACACAACGGCGCGGTACTTCCGATTTTACATTTAAATGGATATAAAATTTCCGGCCCGACGATATTTGGCAGAATGAATAATAAAGATTTGCGAGCGCTTTTCAAAGGTTATGGTTACGACCCTATTATTGTGGAAGGCAAGGGTGAAATAGTTTACAGAAAAATGGTAAAGGCTTTAGATAAAGCGTACGCGTCTATTATAAAAATACAAAGAGAAGCGAGAGAAGGTACAGAAAAAACCGATACATATTTTGCAAGATTTCCGATGATTATTGTGAAGACGCCAAAGGGTTGGACTGGTATCAAAGAACTTGAAGGACAGAAAATAGAGGGGAATAGTCTTTCACATCAGGTTGTTGGTAAAGATGCAAAAACAAATAAAGTTGAATTGAAAGCTATAGCAAAATGGCTCAAGTCTTACAAATTTGAAGAACTTTTCAACCCAGAAACCGGTTTTACAAAAGAAATTATTGAAAATATTCCTAAAGAAAATCTGAGAATGGGGGATAATCCAGTAACAATGGGAATAAAGAAAGGTGATATTTCACGTGGACTTATTTTGCCAGAGACAGCGAGTTTTGAAGAAAAGATTCTATATCCAGGAGAAAAACAAATAAGTTCAATGAGAAAAATCGGTGCATATTTAGCCGAGGTAATGAAGCTAAACAAAGAAAAAAGAAATATCAGACTTTTTTCACCAGACGAGACATACTCGAATCGTCTACAAGATATCTTTACTGTTACGAAGAGGACTTTCATGGGGCCACTCTTTGAGTGGGATTCAGATTTTGCCAGAGATGGTCGTGTAATAGAGATGCTTTCAGAACACTCCATGCAGGGCCTATCACAGGGATATACGCTTAGTGGCAGATTCGCTATTTTTGCTTCCTACGAGGCTTTTGTGCCAATAGTGACAAGTATGGCGGACCAGTACAGTAAGTTCCTTAAAATCGCAAGAAAGACGGCCTGGAGGGGCGATGTACCCTCGCTTACATACCTTTTGACCTCAAGTGGCTGGAGGCAAGAACACAATGGTTTTTCACATCAAAATCCTGGTTTTATAGACGGTCTTTTACAAAAACACAATGACTTTATAAATGTATATTTTCCGGCAGATGGCAATGAAGCGGTAGAGATAATGAAGAAGTCTCTTAAGTCAAGAAATGAGATAAATATAATTGTTGCTGAAAAGACAATAGAAAATATTTGGCTCACACAAGCACAAGCGCAAAAGGAAATCGCTGACGGACTTTCTATTTGGGATTTTGTAAGCTCGGAAAATCCAGACATTATTTTCTCTGCCTGTGGACAGTATCTTGTGAAAGAAACCCTAGCTGCCATTAGTTTACTTAAAAAAGAGGCACCGGAGGCGAAAGCACGATTTATAAATATTGTGGAGCTTTCGCCAAATACAATCGGGAGTTCTATCACCAAAATGAGTGATGAGAAATTTGATGAATATTTTACAAAAGATAAGCCGGTAATATTTAATTTTCATGGATATCCAGAAACTCTTAAACAATCACTTTTTGATTATCAAAATGCAAAAGATAGATTTTCTGTACACGGATATTTAGAAAGTGGTTCTACGACAACACCGTTTGATTTACATGTGAGAAATGGTACCGACAGATATACTTTGCTTATGGAAGCACTTGAAAAGCTTTCTGCGAAAGGAGTAGTGGAGGAGAGCAAAGCAGCCAGAATCATAGAACTTTACAGGCAAAAGACGAAGAATACTCTAGATTATATAAAAGAAAAAGGTGCTGATCCAGAAGAGATAGATAAGTGGACTTGGAGATAAATTATTAATTTAAATTAAACCGAATGCATAAATATTTAATTGTAAATACAGGTAGTGCGTCAAAAAAATATTCTTTATTTGTGGGAGATAAAGAGGCCGCCTTTTTACATATTGAGACAGAAAATGGTGAGTATATTTCCACATTTGTTTGTGACAGTGGTAGTGAAAAGTCCAAAATTACAAGCAGGGAATTTGAAAAATCACTAGATTATTTAGTCTCTATTCTAATTAAAAAGACATTTATTTTATCAAAAGAAGATATTTTTGGAGTAGGTATTAGAGTCGTAGCTCCAGGAGTTTATTTTGAACAGAATCATATTATAGATAAAGAGTTTTTGAAAAATATAAAAAACGCAGGGGAGAAAGCACCTCTTCATATTGAGGCTATCTCGGCTGAAATCAAAAAGCTATTAAAATTTTTTGGTAAGAGTGTACCGATTGTTGGAGTTTCCGATAGTGCTTTTCACACAGGGATGCCAGATAAATCTAGATTTTATGCAATTCCACTTTCTGACTCTAAAGAATATGAAATTTATAGATATGGATATCATGGTATATCCCTTGGTTCTATTGTAAATAAACTGAAAGAGACGGGAAAGATGGCTGAAAAAATGATCGTTTGTCATGTGGGTGGTGGTGTGAGTATTACTGCACTAAAAAATGGAAAAAGTATAGATACAAGCATGGGTTTTACTCCACTTGAAGGTATGGTGATGGCGACAAGGGTTGGAGATATCGATTCTGGCGCAGTGGCTTATCTTTCGGAAGTTCTGGGTTTGAAAGGGACAAAGTTAAGACAATATTTAAATAAAAAATGCGGTCTTCTTGGTTTGTCTGGTAAGAGTGATGATGTTCGTGAATTATTTAAGGTGGAGAATGAAAATACTGATGTAAAAAATGCTTTGGATATTTATGCCTATAGAATACAAAAACAAATCGGGGCATATGTAGCCGCGCTTGGTGGTTTGGATTTACTTGTCTTTTCCGGTACAGTGGGTGAGAGATCGTTTAAGATGAGGCAAAGGATTTGCAATGGTCTTGATGCTTTTGGGATTAAACTTGATGAAAAGAAGAATGAAGATACAGATAGATTAAATACCGCCATATCTACTGATGATTCAAGGATAAGGGTTGAAGTAGTAAAGACAAATGAAATGAAGCAGATAGCTGAAGATACTAGAAAAATTCTGGGGTAAAAAGGTAGCCCCGAAAATATTTCGGGGCTACTATGGAAGGTCGTAGAATTCACCACTTTCACAATCAAACGTATGCTGACGCTCTTCTTCAAGAATCTGTGTGTGTTCTAGTCTCCTTGCGAAGGCTTCTTTGAGTGGTTCATTCACCGGAGTAAGTCTCCATGCCATGAAGAGCTCTTGTCTCAAATTTAACGTATCAATCAGATACCCTTCAAGTTTTTCTTCCAACTGTCTCTTTCTGGCAGTATCAAAATGTTTATCTTTTCTTAAATGTTGCCATTCCAGAAATAATTGCCAGAAACTTTTGTCACTATTCTTTGAATTTATCATTCATACCTCCTTTCTAGAACTTTTGTTCCGGGGGGAATATTAGCACGGAAAAGGGCGCGGGCAAAGCCCGCGCCCCAGACCATCTTCGTGATTTATAAATGATTTATTCTCTCTATCATTTCTCTTTCCAATATTGCTATTTTCGGTTCGGACAAATTATGTTTACTCATATTTGCTCTCATCCAAGCTATTGTATTTTGTAGTTCAAATTCATCCACCCCCTTATCTTTTTCTCTTTCCTCATACATGTCTCCACGAAATATCTCTTCCACCCTATTAATTTCTTTTAAAGTAAAACCATTTGCAGAAAGAGAGCCTCTCACTTTTTGAAATTCTTCCTTAGTTACTCTTGGTTTTGTGTCATCACTAAAAAATCCCATATATTAATATTAAATTTATAACATTTATATTATATCATCTTTTAGCCAACAAAAAACCCACAAACACCTGTTGTGGGTTCTACCATCTCGAAAAGAGAGAATAGGGAGCCGTGGGATCACTGCTGTTCGAGTCCGAGCGCCAAGGAGGTCGGGGTGAGGAACCCCATAGGTTGCACCCGGACACTACCAAAGTGACCACCACAGCTCCGCCTACTATCTTACACCAAGCTATATTTTTTGTCAAGCAGCAATAGGAATCTCTTGATGGTTCAATATTGCTATTACCAACCTTGCGGCCTCGGCGTATCTTTCAGGAAATTGTTCCCCTTGGCTAATCAAGTACCGTATTTGAGTATTACTTGTATCATCTATTATATCGCTTACATCTTTGTGATATCTTTCTGCCCATTCATATTGTTCTGTTTCATTTGGATTTTCATTTTCCAACATCATTTTCATCAATCTAATCTGAAAACCGTTCCTGATCTTTACATCAAGTCTTTCAAGCATCTTCGGTATATCCCTTCTTGTGTTTTGTCCTTCTTCTAACATAACAAGATTATATCAAAAAACACCCTCGTCTGCCAAACGGCAGACGAGGGTGTTTTTAAGCTATTATGCTCTTGATACTTTTGTAGCTGAAGGACCCTTTTCGGTCTCAACAACTTCAAAAGTGACGGTGTCACCGATTCTTAGATCAGCAAATGTAACACCGACAAGTTCTTTAGAATGAAAGAAAAGATCCTTTGTTTCGCCTTCGCGAGCAATGAATCCAAATCCTTTCTCTATAAGAGCTTTGATTGTTCCTGTCATGATGTGATTTTAAAATTATTTTATTTGAAACTTCGACGATGTTCCCGTGTCTTAACACTGCCTTCTAGTATAACACACCCTATTATTATTCGCCAGGGGAGTATTCTCGGATATCAACGGATACCGGTATCGCAGGATATATCTGAATCTGTAGATCTATTTGCCACTACGACAATTTCTTTTTGTTCGCATCTTGGCAGGAAGCCACCATTGTCTGGCGTAATCTTAATTATATATATTCCCGGTGCAATATTTACATTGAAATGTCCGTTTGTATCAGATTTAATACTCTTTACCAAGATACCACTATCTTTGGCAGTAATATCCACTTCTGCATTTACAAAAGGCTTATCAGCACAATTCGGATCTGGGGGAATACGCATCACTGGGCATACAGGACCCAAATGTAAATACCCATTTATACCGCTTGCATTGTCACTTATTGAATTCACAGAGACAATAATCGTCGCGGTATCCTCCGTGGCAAATTCTAGAGAGAAAGTATAACCTTGCGAGCTAGTTTTTTTATTATTTACAGTACCGAGTCGGATTTCTTTTGAATAGCCATCTTTATTTATACTAAATAATGCCGAAAGCTCTCCTTGCCAAAAACATTGAACATCTGGTTTGCAACGAGAGTCATTTATTTCTTCGAGTATTATAGATAAACCATCAGAGAATACAATTTTGTCTTTTATTTTTATTGAAATAGTTTTATCGAATTTTCCTTGTCTCTCGGATATTATATCTGTAGGGCAGGGAGCGAATTCGCATTTTGGTCCTATGCGTCCTACTGCGGAACCATCAGGGCAGATCTTGGCTTCCATCGTGCAAGCCACTGGAGGGTTTATAGTTCTTTTATTCTTGTAAACATAAACACCGCTACCAATCACCAGTAGTGCTATGACCACAATCGCAAGGGGGACTAAGAAGCCTTTTTGTTTATTCATATATAGAAGTATATCATGACCTTGGGACGGGATTATTATTTAATTAGAGGAATAATGGCAATTATCATTTGGGCAAGACCAACTAAGATCAACGTCATAGTCATCCATTTCGTCCAACCTATATATACCTCATTACTTTTTATGAGTTCTTCAGCCGATTTTTTTGTCTCTTCTGCTAGTATATCAGCAGATGCTTTTGTCTCTTCCGCCAATGAGTCTGCTGATGCTTTTGTTATCTTTGCTAGTAAATCCGAGTCTGCTTTTGTTGTTTTCGCTAGTAGGTCGGCGTCTTCTTTTGTGTTCTTTGTTAGTAATGCGCTTACATCCACAAACTCTTTGGCCCCATCCAGAGTCATTAGGGTGGTGGTGATTGGGGTTTTATTGTCTTCTCTTTCGATTACTTCTTCAAGTTGTCTATTTATGCGTTCCAGGTAATTTAAACTATTTAACTTACTATCAATATGTAGTAACAAGTCATTCATGTGCTGTTGCTGTTGAAAGAGTCGATATGACCTATATACAATAATTCCTATACTAATTGATGAGATTAGTATTATGGTTGTAATTATTTCTACAAAGCTCATTTATATATATTTTTTAACTACTTTACGTTATTACAGATAATAGCTTATGAAAGTATTAATCTATTATTTAGAAATCTCTTTACCTTTATTAAACCATCCCCAAACCAAACCGATTATACCAAGTATTACAAGTGCCCACATCAAAAAAGTTGAGAAGCTCGACACAAGGCCGATTACTCCGAGAACAAGCAAAATAATACTAACTACCAAAATTGTGTTTTTTTCCATATATTTTAGATTAACTAATAATAACTAATAAATTATAGCTCTAATTTTTACGCTTAACCTTGCGGATATCGTCTCTAATTGTATTTATTACGTCAGTACCTATCCTTATTACATCTTTTGAAACCAGATTCACTGCGTTCTTTAGTTCTTTCTCATATTCCTTACGATGAGGTCTTCCTTTTTTCCATTCTTTCTTGAGCGATCTGACAGCCTTTCTCGTCTTTGCGTTTGCTTTGCCGACTAATAATTTAGCCTTTTTTGCTACATTTTTTGCAGCCACTTTGATTTTTTTCTTAGTCTTCATACCATAAATGACGATTCAAATATAATATTATTACAACCGAACGAAAGCCATATTTTTTAGCGAAAATTCGAAAGCCGAGTTTCGTGCCAGTAAAGATAGCGCGCCACTTATCTATTCAAATAAGTAATGGTTATTTGTAAAACTGTAGCAAATGAAACCCAGAGTAAATATGGTATTTGTATATAGGCAACCCAACGGGCGTGTGGATAAATAGCCACCATTGCCCAGATGAGTGTGCCGAGAACAAGCAAGATATCTATTGAAGCCAAAAGATTATCTTTGAGTCCAAATTGCAACGATGTAAACGCAAAGTTAAAAATCAGGTTTAGAACGAAGGGCAAGACAACAATCAAAGTAATCTCTTTTCTAAAGGCCATCAAGAATACCTTACCAAATGAAAGTGCAATTAAGACATAAAGAAAAGTCCACACAGGGCCAAAAAGCCAGCTCGGTGGTGACCACGATGGTTTGATAAGTTGCGAGTACCAGTTGTATGCGTTCATATGGTTATTTTAACTTTTGAGATATTTACCAGCGACGCTAAGCGCAAACGAAGACAGTATTATAAATACGTTTATAAAAAATAATTCTTGTATTATTCCTCCCTTGTCTGGTCCTCCAGTGAGTATCATGATAGTACCCAAGATTACGAAAGTGATAGAGGCAATAACGAATATTTTTGTTGCTATTTTTTGCATGACCTTATTATATCACGATATCTCAATCCTATTTACCTTGAGTTGCTTGCTCTTTTTTCTTACTTTTTACAATACCCACAATACCGACAATGGCTGTTATGAGACCAAGTATTTGCCCTCCAGGGCTGTCGTCTATTTCACCATAGACAAACATAAATACGCCGAATAGTACTAATAGAACGGAGCATATTATTTTAATTTTGTTCATATGATATAGACGAAGCAAAACTATAAGGGTTTTATAACCTCATGGCTCTACCTCCGAGTAAATACCGCCTTCTATCTGTTAAACATTCTTACAAGCCAGCCCAGCAGACTGAATTTGCTTTCATTGTCTTTAACAAAAGAATCCGCTTCTGTTTTAATTGTAGTAAGCTCGTCGATTTGCGTTTGTAGCTCGGCTTGAGTCGATGAGCTAGTTGTCTTAGCAAGAGCTTTATTTAATCTATTTAGACGGTTTTCTGTTGATACTAGCTCGCTTCTTAAAGCCCCAAGATTCTTATAGTCTGAACCTATTAGAAAAATCTTGAAACCATTTCTTTTCTCAACTTTATCCATCTTTTCTTTTACTCTTTCACTTGTATCTTTTTCTTCACGAGCAATTGTCTTTATTTCATTTTCAACTGCATCATCTTTATCGTCAATTTTTTCTAATTCTTCTGCAAAATCAGCAACTCTACTTCTATGTTGCTCACCGATTGAGCTAGTAGCATTGTCTGATTCTTCATCGTCAGATCTTTCATCGGCATAAACACCGGTTGCACCTACTAATGCAAACACAAACAAGACAGATAAGATGTATAATATTTTTTTATTCATAAATTTTAGTTAATAAACTGTTAAACTGTATTCATATTATACTCCTAAATCAATTTAAATGTTGACTAGTTATAGATCTTATTGAGATATCAAAAATAACCCTTATGACATAGGCTTATATTAGCGGTTGAGACCTAAAAGAAAAGGCACCAAATTTATACAAAACAAAACCCGCCATCCTATGATAGCGGGTTAGAACAACTTTTGGTCATGTTGATCAGGCTGGAACCGGTTCCTTACTCGGCCATGTCTCAATCATTGCTTCCAGAATTTTCGACATCGCGCCAGTGCCGCCGCAACCTTTGGTGACGACGAAATAGTCAATCTCTCCGGATGCAATCAGAAGGGAAGCCGTAGGCCTCTTGGATTCGAGGTCACAGTCACAAGTCACTGCCACGACTTTCATGGCAGGGATAGTTTCTTTTGTCTTCCTTATGAATTCAACCGCCGCATTGAAGCCACTCAAGCCGAGATAAATTACCAAGACATCGCTCTTTCTTTCACTTGGTATTTTCCCGACAACTCCTGCGACTTCGTTTGTGGCAATCCTTTGGCAGGTATTGTGATAAGCGACATCTTCTTCGATCGTGCCATGGGCAAGCGTCCATATACCTAATGCCGCAAGATCTTGGTTGGCCTCTTTTCCTTTTGAGACGAAAATCTGCAGGCCATCTTTATTTGTCTTTACCAAGCCATCTTGGTATTCACCAATCGGTCGGTATGAGATGAACATTGCATTCAGACTGGTGAAATCCGAAACCAATTTTACCAACTGGTCACGGATAAATGACTCCACGCTGTATTCGTTCTTCACAGACGTCTCCTTTGTATATTTTGTTGTTTTTAAAGAGTTTGTAAACTCTCTTTACTAATCTTTCATTAGGCTAACACTAGTCTATACCAAAGTCAAATCAGCGTTAGCTAAGTTTAATAACTTTGAATCACTCCAGATTACAAGTTTAAGATCGGAGAAAAATAAAAAATAAAGGCAAGGGTGTCTAAGACTTATCGTTCAAGTATTTGCCTGCAACACTCAATGCAAATGAAGGTAGTATAATACAGACGGTTATCATTAGAAGCTGATGCAATCTCTGATTCAATAATGTAGGATTATTTCCATCCGGTCCGCCAGCCAAGACTTGAACATTTCCGATCGGCACCTGACTTGCGCCACAACACTGTTGTTGCACCACGCGTCCACCGACGCTCCGATCCACTTTCCGTACCAGGAAACCCTTCGATCCGACAGATACCTGCTTCAGGACAATTTCTGCCGCGTCGTTGAACGACAAATCGTCGGGTAATTCTAGTGGTTTGAGATCCATCGGCTTGTGATCGGACTTGAACGTCTTCTGCGGCAACTTGCCCAAGATATCTCGCAGATTGAGATGAACAGGTGTCGTGTTTTTTGCTGAGTCAATCACCGTGATGTACCCATCGCCAGTAATCTCTCCCAGTATTTCGCAGTTCACCCGTTCACGAGCGCAAATATCCTCGAACAGCTTCCGACAGTCCGGCTTGATCAGGAAGCCATAGCGCTCCTGATATTCAGCACTCCAGATGGAGATGACGGCCATCGTCTTGTCGCCAAGACGAATCTGTCGAATGTCTGCCCGTCCGCCAATAATCTCGACGAGTTCGGTTATGACATTGCTTGGACCGCCCGCGCCTTGATCGTGAATTGCTTCAATAGGATTTTTGTCTCCCATCTCCACGCACGCTCGAATGACGCGAACAGCTTTATTGCCCATCTCGCCGTTACCACGCTGAACTGATTTGAAATCAAGCCCGGCGTCATTTTGACCTTGTGCCATACTCGATGCGGCCCCACCGCCAAAACCAATATCATAGGCCGGCCCACCGATAGCCACGATAAGCATTCCTTTTTCAGGGGTCTGCTTTTTCGTGTGCTTGTCCTCAATGTGACCAACTCCGCCGCCGTAAAAGATCGGCTTACGGAACTCGCGCCTTTCGCCACTAACTATCTGGCAAAAGGTTCTGGTAAAGCCACCAATTGTCGGCTCACCGAATTGATTTCCGTAGTCGAAGTCTCCGTTACTTCCTTCAAGGAGAATTCGAAGTGGCGTTGCATGCTTATTGCTTACCTCGCCACCAATGACCTCACCAGGGATTTTGTAATCGCCAGGAAGGAACAGATTACCGACGCAATATCCCGCTGTTCCAAACCCGATGAGCGATCCACGTCCGCCGGCGCAGGTATCACGGATACGACCACCGATTTTCGTCGCCGCTCCTGGATAGGGGGCGATGAGTGTCGGATGATTATGCGTTTCCGCAGTCGCTGTCGGATGAAGTGTTCTCTGTACCGACTTAAATTCCGAGGGTTGCCCGGGATTTGCTGGTACAAAAAACTGCACCCGATGACCATACAAGGCACCAACGTTATCGTTGAATGCGAGCATGCTGACATTTAAGCCAGAAACTGCAAGAAGCGGCGCCCGAACGATATCGAGCAAACACTCCGGCATTTCCACGCCGTCGATCACCATCTTCCCTTTGAAGTACCAGTGACGACAATGCTCGCTGTTGGCATTACCGATTTGGAATAGCTCCACGTCGGTTGGATTTCTCCCATACTTGCGGAAAAGTTCCGTATAGTAGGTGATATCCCAACTGTCCATGCCGAGGCCGAGCAATTTGTTCGCTGCTCGTAGTGCATCTTCTCCCTGTTCAAGAACTGGGATGATCTGCACTTCTGCTGTGATCGAATCAAGACTGAAACTGGAGATACCACCAGGTGGATAGACAACTTACGTCATCTGATCCAAATGTTGTGCGAGAATTTCTTCACGCGTGGCTCCATCCAGTTTGTATATTTTCGACTGTTCAATCCGAACCACCTTGTCCAAACCCATTGCATGGCAAATTGCCACAGCATTGGTTGAAAAAGGTGTTTCCACGTTGAGACGCGGACCAATTTCCACAAACGAACCTTCGCTATAGGAATGACGATCTCCCGTAAGCAATGGTTCGAAGGTCTCGGCAATTACCCAGCGGAGTTTTTGAAGTTCTGCCAGGGTCATTTCCGAAATCATTTCAATGTAGAAACAGACTTCGTATAGACCGAAGTTCCTAACTAATTTTGCTATCATTTTCTCTACCTCTACTTTCTGTTTATTTTTGTTTCCTATCTGCTCTGTTCTTGTCAAGGAACAGTATACTCAAACGAGTAAATTTCTATTTCTGATACTATACTTTTATGACAAAAAGTAAAGTATAAAAAAATCGCCAAGGATACAATCCTTGGCGATTCAACTATGACGAAGCCGATCAATCTTTCTCGACAAATTCGAGATTCCGTGCGACCTCCGCATGGAAATCCGCCGAGCAGAGACAGTATGCACTGACCGTCCGTTCCGCGATGCTTACAAGCGTGGAAAGGAACGACTCGCACATCTTGCCGCCGTTCATGAAGTCCTGTTCCTTTATCGTTGCCAGAACTGAAGGAATTTGATCGGGGTGGCACATGACAATACGGCGTCCCTTGGCTGCCGAACGTAACATGGTCGGTCCGCCGATGTCGGTCTTCTCGATAACGCTCTGGAGCGTGTGTCCATCTTTTGCCACTTCTGCTTCCAGCGGATACATGTTCACGTATACGAGATCGATCTTAGGAATACCGATCCTTGCCAGTTCTGCCCTGTCTTCTTCATTGTCTTGGGCAAGCAGGGCAGCGTGGATCTGGCGCGACAGTGTAACAACTCGGTGACCAAGAATCGGCTCACCGACAATTGTAGCCACATCAGTGACTTCGATACCAGCTTCAGTCAAAGCCCGAGCTGTTCCGCCTGAGGCAAGAATATCGAAGCCGAGATTATTTAGGTCGCGTCCGAACTCGACAATACCAGTCTTGTCGAATACTGACAGTAATGCAGTCCTTTTCATCTTCATCTTTATTTCTCCTAGAACACAACTGAAAATCAGTTGGCTTTTTTATGGGTTATGCTCCCTTCATAAATCATACTAGGATATTATTGATTTAGAGTCAAAGGGTTTTGCTTTACGGCTCCAACTAGTTGATACATTTAGAACTGCAAACTGGAATAAAATTAAAAATGAGCTTGAGTCGAGTGGAGTTTTAAGTACTTTTCCTGCATTGGTAATTCAAATTATGTTATAATCTACCGCATGAAAAACATTGCTTTTATTGATGGACAGAACCTATATATGGGGACTAAAAGCTGTAATTCGCCTTGGGAAATTAATTTGGTTAAATTCAAAATATATCTGGAAAGAAAATACAATGTGTCAGATGTGTATTATTTTCTAGGTTATGTTCAGGACGAGAATGATGAATTATATGATAAAATCCAAAAATCAGGGATGATCCTAAAATTCAGAGAACATAATTCGGCCATGCTAGGTAAAAAGAAAGGCAATGTCGATACTGAAATTGTATTTCAAATAATGAAAAAAATCTACAAAGGCGAACCTTTTGATAAGATTATTTTGGTCTCAGGAGATGGAGATTTTAAAGCACTGGTCGATTTTTTGATTGAAGAAAATAAATTTGGAAAAATCCTGTTTCCGAACAAGAAATTTGCTTCGTCCTTGTATAAATCTCTTGGTTCTGAATATTTTGATTATTTAGAAAGTAAAGATATTAAGGAGAAGATCAAATAAAACAATTCCGTATAAAAAGAAAAGGGCTCCTTAGGTAGTGAACCGTTTGGATCCCTCTTCGTCTTAATATAGAAAGTATATCAAACCACCAAATGATGTCAAGTCGATAGAAATATCAATACATTTGGTTGTCCTAACTGGCTCCATCTTGTGAGCAAGTTCAGAATTGTGGAGTGGGGGAGGATTACGGTTGAGTCAGAGAAAATTAGATTTATATAACCGGAACTATATCTTTAATCACTTCTCTTACTTTCTTTGCATAATCAAAGACAAGAAATCTTGACCATTTTTGTATATCAGTATTTTGCATTTTCTCTATAACAAGGTCTCTGTTCATATCGACTGAGTTTGGTGATAACCCTTCAGACTTAAGATAGTTAGATACCTCTATCTCGAATTTATCCCACAAATCTGACAGATATGCATCGACAAAAGTATACTGTAATCCCTCTTTAACCTTTAGGTAAGAACAGAACATTGCGACGATTTCTTGCGATTCAGATAGCATTCTGTACGTCGGGTAATCTTTAAATTCATTCGCTCTCAACTCAAGTCTGACGGCCTGACTACGAACCCTAATCTGATCTATACCATTACTATTCTTTTCACTTGAAGAAGCCGCATGATTCCACGTCAGAGATGTATTAGTCTTTCTTCCCTTTATTCTATTTATTGAGGAATATGCATATATTAATACGTCGTTCATTAATTCCATTTTTATCTGATATTTATCCAGATCTTCTCCCGTAATACCGCTTGGTATACCAAAATTTACATGAAGAGAGAGGAGACTGTAGTCATCTATCTTTTTGGTAGCTCGATCAATCGGTAGAGCTCCCATCTTTGCTAATTCTTGTATTATTCGTGCTTGTGTTTCTGCACAATATGAGAAATCTGGGTTGACTTCCCACAAATCATCCAGTATTTCTCGGTAGTTTGATATAAAGAACTTGTTTAATATAGCTACTTTTTTACCATCTAGTACATTCATTGGTATCTCTATTTCTATACCCATGGTAGGCAATGGATTTTTAATGTTACTAGACAATTTCTCTTTATCTGACAATCTCCTGAGTTTTTCAATTCGTATCATGACTTCTTCATCAGTCGCCCCGCTGCTCTGTCTGAGAAAATTAAAGACATTAAGTTGAATTGCTGATACAGCCGTAGGGGCAAGGCCCTCATTTAAAGTTAGATTATTAACCCTCCCAATCATCTCGTCTGTCTCTTTGTCTAGTGTTTCCATTCTCTCATCCCTAAGGTGTGAACCTTCATTCCATGGATCATCTGTTAATGATATACCTCCCAATGAAGATGTACCATAATAGTCGTCGTAGCCTTCATCGTCATCTAAATCTTTTGGTCTGTCTACCGGATGTTTTTTAAGGCGTGCGAGTTCTTCTTCTAAAGATTTAAGTCTTTCGTTTTCTTTTGTAGGGTCAAATTCATTAGGTTTGACTTCCTTGTAATATAACCCTAATATTCCATCAAAGATATCTCCATGGCCAGCAAAATAGGCTGTTAGGGACGGTTTTTTAGATAATATATTTGCGAGTGTATCTCTAGCTGTTCCTATGTTGGCAATTATACCGAGCGTATTTAACGCGTTTGCTAAATCACCAGTAAGATATTGATGTCTGGTATAGTCATCTTCAATTATTCTCTCTATATATTGTTTTACAGCGTCAGTGATTTCTGGGCTCCTCTTTCTTTCAATATAGTTCAATAGTTTATGCATAGTACTACCATCCGGGTTGTTCCATACAGTCTCATTATTTAATAAAGTAATGATAAAACTGTTTGGAGTATCGTATCCCAATGAAAAATAGTCTGTTATTAGTTTGTATCTATTATAGCTAGCTATTCTCGTCTTATCCTCGAGATTCTTAGTAATTTCTCCTTCAATGAATTCTTGAAACTTAGGACCAAGTGACATTATCTCTACCCATTTTCTTCTGTTGGATAATAGGGCCGTGAGCCTTTCAATATCATATGAATGTGAATTCCACTCTTTCTCGAATCTCTCAAAATCATGATTTTGGTTAGACATACTATCGAAAGTGTCTACACCCAGATATTTATAGATACGGTTAAATTTCTCTAACTGTTCATTAGTAAGTTCAAGCTTATTGGGCGACGTCTTTTCTAGAATAAGATTTTCTCCCATTCCAAAATTATATCAAACATATATCATTTGTATATACAGATACCCTCAAGATTATAAATACTGTCTGTTAAATATAAAAAATACCACATGATTCCAGCCTAGAATCATGTGGCAAATGTTTTTGACCAGATATTTGGGTTTACTTACAGTTACAGTCGAGACCCAAGTACTTGGCTAGATTGCTATCATAACCGCACTGATTGCAATGGAACATGTGATTCCAAGCACAGTGGGATTGATGTGCACCAACGGTCTGCACGAATCGTTCATCCACACGGTCACATCCTATACAGGGCAAGTCTGGTACCGCGCGATTGTTAATACTGATTCCATCCTTGAGTTTTTGCTGTAGGTCGAGCAGTGCTCGCTCAGCATTGGCGTTGACGGTAATCTTCGTGAACATACACTAATCTCCTTTATCTATTAAACATTAATTTCACTCCTTCTACATAATAACATATTAAATAATAACTATCAAGTTGCTACGGAGGCAGGGGTATCTCGCCTACAGCGCGTGATTTTCTGGTTTGCTCAAATAGAGATTTTCGCAAACATAGAAAATCTTTCGATCCCTGCACGAAAGCTCTCCCAGAGCTTTCTCTCCGTCGCAAATTGAAAAACACCACACAGGGGTGGCGTTTTTAATTTGCTCCGGAGGCAGGGATCGAACCTGCGACCAATTGCTTAACAGGCAACTGCTCTACCGCTGAGCTACTCCGGAATAATATTTTTCCATAAAAAATATTTTACAAAGTAGCTATATCGGTGCAGTTGCCAAAACAGGCAACCTCCTTACAGGAGCTGTCCACTTTTTTGATATTTTGTCGCTATGCTCCAAACTATCTAAAAAAGTCTTGCGTGTCGGGTCCCAACCCAACACTCACTTCACCGCTTGCTACTCGGGAAATACTTAATCGGAATTTTCTTGAAAGAACTGGGCATTATATTAGCAGAAGAAATGAGAAAAGGGAAGTATGCTCAGTCTATTTTTGTTTTGTATAAAGTATAGTAAAATCTATTTATGTATATAAAAGTAAAAGCTCAAGCGGGGGCAAAAAAGGAAAGATTTGTAAAAAAGTCTGAAGATCATTTCGATGTGTCGGTCAAAGAGCCGGCCGAGCGTGGACTTGCAAACGGTCGTATTTTAGAACTAGTTCGAGAACACTTTAAAGTGTATAATGGTGATGTAAGGATAGTGAGCGGTCATCACTCCCCGGGGAAAATTATAAGTTTAGATAAATAAACATGAAGCATAATATTAAGACGACAAATATCTTTCTCACTCCTGCGATTACCGATTATGTTGATAAAAGACTTTCTCATTTGGATAAATTTATAAGTCCAGAAGATTTGGAGACAGTAATGTGCTATGTAGATATCGGCAAGACGACAAAGCACCATAAATCTGGAGATTTTTTCAAAGCGGAACTAACCTTACATATTGGAGGCAAATCTTTGAGGGCAACATCAGAAAGAGATGATCTCTATGCTGCTATAGACGTTGTAAATGATGAAATGGCCAATGAATTAAAGTCCTTTAAAGATAGGAGAATGAGTATTATAAAAAGAGGTCGTGCAAAATTAAAAGCAATTCTAAAAGGATTTTATGGGGATAGGCAATAAAAGAAAAAAACATCTTATTATTTTACTGACCATAACTATCGTGATATTTATGTTCTATATTTACAATCTCTCTGTTAAATCTGTCGGTGTAATAAACTATTGGGACACGGTAGATAGGGGTTTAAACACTAGTGCTGCGTCATACTGATTATAGTCCAAGCAAGAAAGATTTGTAATCCATTTCTTTTTTGCCTTCGGGGATGACTTTTTGGATTTCTAGCACGCCGTCTTTCCAAATAGCTTTTGTGATTATTACTTTTATTTTTTTACCGCCTTTTTCGATTTCAAAAAATGCACGTGGCCACTCTTCATAGGCCAAGATTTTGAGATAATTTTTAAATTGATCACCGTTTTTGATATCTATAAGACCGTCGGACTTCTCAACTTTTTTTGTAAATGTCGCTTCGCTATGATTCTGCTCTTTTGCCTTGATTTTGCCTTTTATCCAATCAGGCAATATTTCTGCGAGTAAATCTGCGCCAGCCTTCGCCAAAGTTTCTTGCGTGGATCTAAAACCGGTAGGCCAGCCGAGTATATCCAATTTCTTCTGAGCGATTATTGCTCCATGATCCATTTCTTCGTCTATTTGCATTACTGAAACGCCGATATCTTGTTCATTATTTAATATTTGTTCTTGCAAGGGTGATGCTCCGCGATATTTTGGCAATAGGGAAGGATGAATATTCAAAATCTTATATTTTGGGATTTCAATAATCTCTTTCGGAATTATTTTCCCATAAGAGGCTACGACGAATAGATTGTATTCGGATATTTTTGAAATGAAATCAGAATTTTTTAATTTTTCTGGAGTGATACACTCTACGCTATTGTTTTCCGCCCAAATCTTTACGGGAGTCGGTGTGAGGACGAGTTTTCTGCCTTGCGGTCTGTCTGGAGTAGAGATAATAAGTTCTGGCATAATGCCGAGTTTTTTTAATTCATCGAGTGCAATCACGGAGAAATCTGAACTGCCGAAAAATACGATTTTGACTTTATTAAACATTTATTTATTTCGTCTTAATGCTCTCAGGCAATATTTCCTGAATATCAGTAGCTTTGTCTATAAAAAGTATTCCGTCCAAATGATCATTTTCATGTTGAACTATCTGCGCGAGAAGTCCAGAGACTCCTCGAGAAAACTTTTTGCCGTTTTCATCGAGCGCTTCGATGGTGGCTTTTGCTGAACGCAAAACCTTGCCATAAAGATATCTTACAGAAAGGCAACCTTCTTCCAAAAGCTGTTTGTCTTTTGAAACTTTCTTGATTTTTGGATTTATGAATACAAGGTCGGATTTCTTGCCGGCCACTTCCGGTGCTTCTCCTAAAACTTCATAGATTTTCTTAGAAATTATAAAAATTCTTGATAAATAACCGATTTGAACGGCAGAAATCGCAATACCGTCTTCTTGAGAATTTAGGGCTATTTTCATATCGGAAATGATTTTCTTGATTTCGGTACCGGATATTTCTTTTTCAGATATAGGTTTAGAGACTTGTCTTAAAACAGGGTTATCTTTTTGAAGTATTTCGATTTGCTTGGCTTTCTTTACCATAGTATTAAAATAACATTTTTTGGAAATTTGGTCAAAAAAAGGCGGCGCCGAGGATACGGCGCCGCACTAGAACATCTTTCATTATGGTTGTGGGACAACAGTCATCCCTGTGACAAATGGCGCACTGTCTTCCGCCAAAGCCGCGATTTTATATCCCGATTTTGATTGCGAGACATTTCCATCAAAAGCCCTGAAGGAAAGAGTGTGAGCCGGTGTCAGATACGGAATCACATAACCTCGACTTGGTCTTACATCGTATAGTTCCACGATTATCGCCGAGTGTTTTCTTGGGTCGTATTCTTCGCCTATCAAGACTAGCGTCCTGAATAAAGCAGAGTAGGTACCTGGCCCGCTTTCCCAGACCGCCAATACTTCATACGGCCTGTCGCATATCAGCTCCGCTGCTTCAAATGGAGTCTTCTTTCCAGAGAGGAATGTCATGTAGCACAGGAGCAAAATAACTCCAGACACGCCGATGAGACCAGCGAGCATCCATGCCAAATCCTGTTTATTGTTGTTGGCAAAGACGCAAAGCAAAAGGAACGCCAAGAGCATACCCCACAGAACGACCACTGACAGTTTTTTGAAGAACATTTCTATCTCCTTTTTTATAGCCAAAACTTTATGTTTCAGCATATCCTCAATATTTTTATCACTTTATCGAAAATTGTCAAATGACACCGAAAATGTTATTCTCGGAAGTAATGAAAAATTTTTGGCAAAAAATCGCTTCGAAAAAGAAACCATTTTTCTGCTTGGCGCCGATGGCAGATGTTACAGATGCGCCCTTTAGGAAAATAATCGCAAAATACAGCAAGCACGGTATTGGGCGTCCTAAACACGGAGTGTCGGGCACAGGTGGGCCGGATGTCTTTTGGACTGAATTTGTTTCGGCAGACGGACTTGCTTCAGAAAAAGGTAGGAAGCGACTTTTGAATGATTTGAAATTCTCGAAAGGCGAAAAACCGATAGTGGCACAGATTTTTGGAAGCAAACCTGAGAATATTGAAATCGCATGCAAGCTTATTTCCAAACTCGGCTTTGACGGCATTGATATAAATATGGGATGCCCAGACAGAAAAGTAGAAAAGCAGGGTGCCGGCTCGGCAATGATGAAAAGTCCGGCGATTGCAAGGGAAGTGATACGTTCAGCAATAAAAGGTGCGGGCAAAATCCCAGTTTCTGTGAAGACAAGAATCGGCTTTAATAAAATAGAATACAAAGAGTGGCTCACTGAAATTCTGAAAGAAGATATTTCAGCTCTCACAATACACCTCCGCACAAGAAAAGAACTTTCAGATGTGCCTGCACATTGGGAATTGGCAAAAGAGATTGTGGATTTTGTGCGGAAGCAAAAGCCGGAGCTGGTATTGATAGGCAATGGTGATGTAATTTCCCTGAAGCAGGGAAGAGAACTCGCCAGAGAATCTGGCTTTGATGGAATAATGATCGGTAGGGGAATTTTCGGCAATCCGTGGTTATTCGCCAATTCGACCCGCGATTCTTATCGTGGTAGTCGAATTGAGCGTCCCGTTAAATTTGCACGACAGGATAAAGTTGAAAATAAGAAAACAATAAGACACTGTGATATTGATTTAAAGACAAACAGATATTCCCCTAAAATTGTACGGGATGATTCTGGTATATCTGTTGAACAAAAATTAAAGGCGCTTTTAGAACACACCAAACTTTTTGAAAAAACCATGCTTCACCACAAGCGATTTGATGTAATGAAAAAGCATTTCAAAGCCTATGTTTCCGGTTTTGATGGGGCAAAAGAGTTGAGGGTCAAACTTATGGCAACGAATAGTTCAAAAGAAGTAGCTGAAATAATTAAGGTATTTAATAATATGGCTAAATAGAGCCGTATTTCTGCATATATAAAAAGAAAGTGGCTAAAACACTTGACTTTTAAGCTAGGTATGCTATACTCACCCTCGGGTTGCTTGGTGAAATCTTCAGGCCGGTATAGGGAAGAGTGTCTTGTGGCATTCACCTACACCTAACATAGGAATAGGAAAAACCCTGCGCTTGAAACTAGTGCTTAGCAATCCACCAATTTAGTTCTTTAAATAAATTTCTGCGACGTCTATGTGGCGCCCTACAGAAAAGGAAGACCATCCTGAAAACGGTCAAAAAAGAGAAAGGCAAAAACATGCATACGACAAGTCCTCCGCGGTTGGCGAGTCGTCATAGTCAAAAATTATCAAAAATCGCCATCGGCGCCTCCAGCATGCTGTAGCCGAACATCGGCCGCGGCCTACTGAATCACAGGAATTAGGAAAGGAGAATAAAGACTTGGTACCCAAATCGTAAGTATGTTAATTCAGAAAACGTTTTGGGTTAGTGGATGCGAAAAAAAGAAAAAAATGCGCCTTTAATCAAAAACACACCTCGGCTTCAAACTTCCGAGGTGTGGGCGTGCTCTGAAGTTCACCACAGCTTTAGAGTTTGGTCTTTCTTGAAAAAAATAATTGTTTACGCAGTCTTGACCGTCCGACTACAAGTGGTAGTAGTTGGGCGGTTTTCTTATTTTCAAGAATTTTTATAAACTTTTCAAATATATTGCCTATTGACGCATCCCTTCGATAGGAATAGAATCTTTACTATCTCGTCTCGGTATGAAACTCGTCAGGCGAATAGCCGATGTTTAATTCACACTTGGGACGGGTAAATCATTCTTTGGAGCGGTAACTCTAAGGAAATGGTTGGAACGGAGGTACTCGTAAGTAACTGATTCGCGGTTTGCGCGGGTTGTTTACGGACAGATTCGCTACCTTACGTAAATCGTTTGCGCAAGTTTGTGAATCAGCGGATGTACTGGTCTCTCGAGAGTTCCAGGGTGAAATATATCTGGAGCGAAACGTGAGATCTTCACCTTCTCAGATTTGATAACTAGTGCTTGGCATTGGTGGTCTGAGATGGAGTAACGTGTCTTAGGAGGTTCTTTATGGTTGTGTTGCGTCTCCTCGTTTGAACAAGTCTGCGGCCCGAGATGAGCCTGCTTGTTAGAGACCTCGTCTCTATACCCAATCATTATGGTGAATGATGATTGGGAAGAACAATAAAATCACCTGGTTTCGCTGATGCAGCCGGATGAGGGTTGGCGAAATAAGATGTGCTCGTCCTTGAGGGGCGTTTATGTGTATGCTGCAACTGATACTTGCACAACACTGGACGCCTCCTTTTTAATTATCCACTTTTTGTTTTTGATTAAGCGGTATTTTAATTATACAATTGAATTCGCTCTGTTCTTTTGGTGTTGGATGGATGATGGTGAATCACACAGAAGGAGGCTCTCGTATGAAGATTCATTACAGTCCGATAGCTGGGCCGTTTGAATACAGGCTCGGCGATAGCAGTGATCGTTAGGCCGAATAGAAATGACGGCGCGATCTATGCGATCCGCCCTGGCAAGTGCTGGGGTGGATTTTTATTTTATAAACATAAATTAATTGACTTAGTCTAATGAAAGGACTATTCTGATATGGCATAATTCATAGCCGTGGATGCCACGGAAATGGATTCGGTCCGACCCAAAAGGTCAAGAAAGGACAGTAAAATGAAAACACATATGGCCCCTCGTGCTGGTCCGGTGTCTGGTATCGACCATAACCCCGACTATGCGCGCGCCTCGCTCACGGCGTGATCAAACCGGCGAGACTGAGTGAAGGGAGGAATCATATGAACTTAGCCGTTCGTGTGACATTGCTGCCGTAATAAAGTGTCCATGAGGAGAGGGCACGGTAAATCTTTCTCCTAAGACAGCAGGTTTGTTGTCACCATGTAAGGGAGGGTAGGTCCATGTGATCTTCTCTCCCTTTTTTATTATTAAAATAATCTGTTATAATCTCCCTATGCACGAAACAGCTTTATACAGAAAATATCGTCCGCAGAAATTTAGCGAGGTCCTAGGGCAGGATCATATTGTGAAGGTTTTGGAATCTTCTATCAAGCTTGGGCATATTGCCCACGCCTACATTTTTTCCGGTTCAAGGGGGACGGGCAAGACAAGCGTTGCAAGGATTTTTGCTAGAGAAATCGGCACGAGCACAAATGATATTACAGAAATAGATGCTGCTTCAAATACTGGCGTAGATGATATCCGTGCGCTCAATGAATCTGTAAACACACTTCCTTTTGAATCAAAATATAAAGTTTATATTTTAGACGAGGCACATATGCTTTCAAAGTCCGCTTGGAATGCACTTTTGAAGACTATCGAGGAGCCACCAAAGCATGTTATTTTTATTTTCGCCACGACAGAATATCAAAAAATTCCGGAGACTATCATTTCCCGATGCCAGACATTTTCATTTAAAAAACCGACGCAAAAGATTCTCAAAGATTTGGTGGTAGTAATGGCAAAAAAGGAGGGCTATACGCTAGAATCCTCATCTGCCGACCTTATCGCTCTTCTTGGCGACGGCTCTTTCCGTGACGCACAAAGTATTTTGCAAAAGGTGATAAGTGCTTCAAAAGACAAAAAGATTTCTGCTGAAGAGGTGGAGCTTGTGACAGGTGCGCCAAAAGCGGAGGTGGTCAATGATTTTATCCGTGCCATAGATGCTGGCGATCTTGAGCTTGGTCTTTCGGCGATTTCAAAGGCCAGAGAATCAAATATAGATATGCTTTTGTATTTCAAACTTGTCCTTCACAAAATGCGTTCTATTTTGCTCTTGCGAAACCTGAAAGGCTCGGAATGGAAGCTACAAGATGAAATGACCGACACCGATTTCAAATTCCTCAAATCTCTCGCCGACCCTAATCCTGACGGACGGGCTGGAAGAAAACCATCAAAAATCAATTCTGACACCTTACTCGCCCTTCTCGGATATTATGATATGACAGCAAAAGCGTATATTCCGGAATTACCTTTGGAGCTTGCTTTGGCAAAATTGACAGGGTAATTGAAATCAAGGTGAGACCTTAAATCTATAAAAAGGTCTCTCCTTGAATTTCATATTCTCTGTCATTCCACTGAAGAGTGGAATCCATTCTCATAACTTTTGACTTGAAAAAAGTCCATTTTTGAAGTATTCTAGTCTATAAGTTTGTTCTAAGAAGCTAAAAAGCTACTTTCTACAAGCTAATTGAATATTGGGGGATCGTCTAATGGTAGGACATCAGGTTTTGGTCCTGAGTATCGGGGTTCGAGTCCCTGTCCCCCAGCAAAGCAGATTTAAATAGTAAGCGGAGCTTTCCTCAGATTAATGCTTTGCTGGGGGAAGCAAGAGAACTACTTCTCTTGCGTCAGGGACGAGAACAGCGGAACGATACTGAGCCAGCAGGCGAAGTCGTGAGCTGGTGCCCAGCCCGAAATGAGCGACGGCGAACTGAGAGGCGAAGGAGAGATTCCCTGTTCCTCAACCAACAAGAGCATAGATCGGAATCCGAATAGTTTTGAATAATCTAATTAACATGGCCTATTTCTCAAGAAGAAATGAATATGTCGTTGAATACTCTGGACACGAAGACGTTTCCAAGTCTCTTCGTGATCGTTTGTTAGTTATCGTCGAAAAATTCGTGGGCGGAAATGTATCTCTCGGTAATGATAACCAGTGGTCAATAGAACCGGATGATTTCACATACAAAACTCATCAGGAATTTCCTAACAAAAATCCCCTTGATATTATTCAGACAGGCAAATTTCACGAAGTCTTTACTGTTGTAGAAATATTCTTAGATTTAAGCAAGGAGTTATATTACACAAGACGACCTCAAGTCATTGTTGAAACTTACAAAGCTTTTAATCTTTCCGGTTCTGTATATGAAATTAACAAAGAGGGGCGAGTTGTGCTTATTGTTGATAAAGACAGCGCAGAAAAAATTGACTCTACTAAATCTATCCTAGCTCCATACCCAGAATTTTGTGATAGATTTTTTCAAGCTGTCGGAAATCTGATGGGACGAAAATCGAAACCGGAAGATATTGTAAAAGATATTTTTGTTGCTGCAGAAGGATATATGAAAGCAAATTCAGGTGCTTCAAGATTTGGTGATGCAATAAAGGAGTTCGAAAAGCAAGATAAAATACATAAGGAACAGAAAAAAGTACTTGAAGCTCTTAACCAATTTGCCTCAGATGCATCGGGTGCTCGTCATGCCGGAAACTCCGCGACTCCCACAGAACGTGATGCTTTGTGGTTTTTAGACACTTTGGTTGCACAGTTGCGCATGATAGATAGAAACAAGTAATTTATATACTGTCTGAGTATGGTCAAAATGTTAGGATGGAAATAGTAGAAAAGCCTTACAGGGCTTAACCGACAACAGTTCCAGCTCGAGTCGCGTAAAAATTTATGAATAACAATGAATTAATCGAAGAAATTAATAGTAAGAAGCAAGCAATCAAAGATGGCTTACTGACTTTTGATGAATTAATGGGTCTGACCAACAAGATACTTAATTTTGTAAGTAGAAATACTTATAAAAGTGAGAATTGGATTCTAAAACTTAGAAAATTTGATAAGAAATATAACCACGTCTCTGTACATGTAGATCAACATGATTTCGCTACTAGTTATAGAACATCAACAGGGGTTAGTGCTTGGGACTACTTCGAACCGTTCCTTGTATTATTTGAAGATTATTTGAAAGAAAATACATTAGAAGGAACAATAAAAGGAGTGTTTGTAAGAGATTTTTCTCCAAAACGTATGACTGATTTAATCAAGATTACCCCTCTTGCATTGAAAAAAAATGTTTTAAAGACAAGTTTCAGTGGACACCACATAAAAGTCACAGGGAAAATAATTTCTGGAGATTCAGTTATGAGTGATTACGTTTCTTTTTATATAAAAGATCATGATAACGTTAATATTGCCTTGAATTTTGATTTACCAGCTATACCAGAAGTATCTTTATTAATAATTGGAGATACCATAACCACTGAAGGCGAAATACGTAATGTGACTGACAGTCTTGTGTGCCTGGATCATTGCGTCTTATTATCAACGAATAAAGAAGTCAAAGTAAGAGAGAAAGAAGATAATAAAGCCGTTGCAGATAAAATATCTAAAGTAAATGTCGATAAAAACAATAAATTTATTTTTCATTTTTCAAGAGATAAAGGAATCTTTATGATGATAGTTATTCCTATAATACTTTTTCTTTTATATCTTATATTTGGAATCAAACCAGATAGTATCTCCCTTGGTCCTGTGAACTATAAAATATCAAGTTTAGAAATCAATAAAGATATATCCACTGACAATCAAAATATAGAAAATCGAATTTATCCTAATTCAACCTCTACTAAACAATCAGCCTTTGATTTAGTAGGAAAACTGAGGCAATTTTCTACATCTTTAGAAAAGTCGAACTTTATTAATTCAATATCTGGAACAGAGGTCTACGATACCGGTTATATTTTTGATATTAAGGAACCTTACGAAACGAACTCTGGCTACCGTGTTTTTATAAGTAAAGATATAGAAAGTAAAGTCTTTCTTCTTTGTACATTTAATCCACAATTTAATGAATTAATTATTATAAAGGGTGCAAAAGCCCGAATCAATTTTAGTGGAATTATAGAAGAAGGATTTGATTTTGTTAATCTCAGTAATTGTAATCTTTTATAGCTCCAGTCGCGTCGATATGATATGCTTAAATCAAGCGAAAATCTAAGACAGGACGCATATAATTATAAATAATCAAAATTATGTCGAATTTTTCACCAAGACTAGAGGATGCAACGGAAAAGCAATTAAAATATTGGATTAATGAGACCGATGCAAACTTGGCTTCTTTGGCATCCGAAGAGTTAACAAGAAGGAGATTTGAACAATTCGATAAGACAACGACAATCTTTTCTAAAATTCTCGGATTTTTTGCATTAGTTCAGATTATGGTTGCTGTTATGCAGTTTGTATTAAATGTTTACACTGCATATCAAAATTTAGGACAAAAAATATTAGTGTTGTTGATTTTTGCTGTCTTGTTGCTAGTTACTTTTTATTTCTCATACAAAATAATCGATAAAAGATAATCATGAAAACCGCAATTATCATTCATGGTATGCCATCTAAGGAGCAATATTTTGATTTAGAAGGTTCATCTGAATCAAATAAGCACTGGCTACCTTGGCTTCAAAAACAATTAATTGCAAAAGGTATTCTTGCACAAACTCCAGAAATGCCAGAGCCATATAATCCGGATTATAAAAAATGGTGTTCGGTATTTGAGCGTTTTGAAATCGATGAGAACACTCACCTTATAGGCCATAGTTGTGGAGCTGGATTTATAGTCAGGTGGCTAAGTGAAAACAACATAAAGGTTGGAAAAGTTGTATTGGTCGCTCCGTGGATTAATCCGAACGGGATGGAAAAAACCAAGATGTTTGATTTCAATATAGACGAAAATCTTGTGAACAAGACGAGAGGTATTACCGTATTCAATTCTACTAATGACGAAAAAGAAATGCAGGATAGTGTAAAGATTATCAGAGAAAAAGTAAAAAATATTAAAATCAGAGACTTTAAAAATTACGGACATTTCTGTTTTAGAAATATGAAAACCGACGCCTTTCCTGAATTATTGGAAGAAATTATTAAACAATAATATGTCCAATTCAAAATCAATCCTCATAACTGGCGGTTCAAGTGGTATCGGAGAGGCTACCGCCATAATGTTTGCACAAAATGGTGCAGATATTGCTATTACATATAAAAGTAATAAAGCTGGAGCTGAAAGTGTTATAGAGAAAGCCAAAAAGTTCGGAGTAAAAGCAATCGCCGTTCAAGCTGATTTGATTAATGAAAAAGATGCGAAAGCGACCGTCGAGAAAGTTGTAAAAGAATTTGGGAAAATTGACGTACTTGTAAATAATGCCGGTAGATATGTAGATGGAGATGAATGGAATGGCACTTCAGATATTTGGGTAAAATCATTGCAACAAAATCTCGTATCAATGATGAATATTTCAAAATATGTTATAGAGCGATTCCAAAAGCAGAAAAGTGGAGTGATTGTGAGCATTGCTTCGGTACACGGATTAAGTGGTCAACCGGACGCTATCTCATACGCAGCAGCCAAAGCAGGTGTGATAAATATCACCCAGTCTTATGCAAAATTGCTGGCTCCTTTCGGTAGGGCAAATTCGGTCTCTCCAGGTGCTGCAAATGCTGGGTATTGGCTCACGGCCCCTAAAGAAGAATTAGACAAAAAATTAGCCTCAAGACCAAATCATAAACTTGTTGAACCAGAAAATATTGCAGAAAAGGCGGTGTTTCTTGCTTCGGATGAAGCTAAAGATATAAACGGACAGAACTTTGTTGTAAATGAATAAAACTTTTATGACTTCCAAACAAAAAAGAAAATTAGAATTATTTGGACATCGTGATTTTACATTAGCATTGTATGAAATCGGATTGGATACCGAGACCGGTCCTTTGCCGTATCTTGATAATATCATCTTAAAAAAGCCTTATTTTGTGGCTGAGAGAAAAGCGGGAAAAGGTAGTTTGTATATTGATAGTCAACAAGTTGAGTGGCAGAAAGGGGAAATCCTTAAGAAAATAAAAGCAGACAATTCATACGTACAAAATATGCTGGCAGAAAACGAGAAAGCTTATGCAAAAGTCGGTGCTATTTTTGATAAAGGCGAGCCTGTCTCTAAGGATTATTTCGAGAAATTTATATCTGATGCCAAATATTCTTGGGCTTGGTATGCAGGTCTTTGGTGGACAGTTGAAATGTTTGAGCAGAAAAATCTACATCCAGATCTTCTGGATAAATTGATGGAATTTAGGAAAAGGACGGATAAGTTTGCACCCGCCTTGGATCACATTGTCCGCTCAACAATCCTTTCTTTATATCCAAATCTTGGTAAATATGCGGATATGGTAACTTTACACGAAATTATAAATGGGAATATTCCAGATGAAGAAGAGTTAAAAATTAGATATAAAGAATTTTATTTCGCCGACGGACATCTTTATACCGGAAAATCTATAAAAGAAATTCTTGAAAATACAGGGATTGAACTTGTAACACCCAAGCTAGATGATCATCTAGGTGCAGATAATCTTGTTAAAGGGCAAATAGCATACAAAGGAATATATCGTGGCAAGGTATCTATTGTATTTACGAAAGAGGAAGCGAAAAAGTTTGAAGAAGGAAATGTCTTACTCTCTAGCTCAACTACGCCAGACCTGATGATAGCGATTAGAAAAGCCGGAGCTATAGTAACAGACGAGGGTGGTATAATTTCCCATGCCGCCATAATGTCGCGAGAATTCAAAATACCCTGCGTAATCGGCACCAAAATCGCCACTCAAGTCTTCAAAGACGGAGATATGGTGGAGGTGGATGCGGAGAGGGGGGTGGTGAAGAAATTAAAATAGATGGCTATAAATAAAAACATAAAGACTGGTTATTATATAGCAGACAAGGTTTCGGGTATGGCTGCTTCAGTATTTGCTGTATCAGTCTTACCAGAAGTCGTAAGATGTGCTGATTATATAAATAAATTTAAAATAGGTTTTTATGCTAATACTATTAATGTTTTAAAAGAAAAGGCCGATGAATGGATAATAGATGAACATATAAAGACTGAGTGTGCATCCGTCGCGAAATTTGTTAGTAAGCCAGAAAATTTGAATTATTTTGATGAAATAAAAAATTCAATTATACAAGACTCGGAATCTCTAAGAAAAACAGCTCTACTTGATATACAGAGAATGGGTAAGATGAATGCTAAGGAATTAGTCTCAGAGTACTTTAATTTTATGAAAGTCTATATAGAAAAGTATGCCCCAGGGGCGATAACTTTCGTCTATGATGGAGTGATTTCTGAATACCTACATAAGGTTCTTGCTAAGAGATATAAAAATACCAATGAAATTATTGAAAATCATTTAAATTCTCCATATACGAGTTTCATGATTGAAAATGAGAGACTTCTTTTAAGAATAAGGGAAGAGAAAGATGAATCTAAACGTGCTGAGCTGATTGAAGATTATTATAAGTTATTTTTCTATATTGATGCTTCATATAAATATAGTGGAAAAATGACACCTGATAAGATACAGACAAAATTTAAAGGTGCGACGCATACAAACAGAGATAAGACTGGATTTAATTTAAACAATCTCGAACTAAACCAAGAAGAGATAGGTATTTTGGAACTATTAAAAATATCTGAGGTCATTAGAGATCAAAGGAAAAAACTAAATTTGATTGGCAATTATACAATGTACCGTTTCTTAGATGAGGCATGTAGTAGACTAAAGATTGATGTGAATATCGCCGATAGACTCTTTTGGGATGAATACGGAGATTTAATTAGTAGTCCCGAGGAGACAACTAATAGAATTGAAAAGAGAGAGTATGTTACATGCCTATGGAATAATAGTGAAATATCGTATAGAGAAGGTGTGTTTGTTGAAGAAAAAATCAAGGTTGATAAAGATATTAAAACATTTTCTGGTACCCCCGCTGCAAGGGGTTTTGCTAAAGGCAATGTATCAATAATAATCGGTTCAAATGAATTTAGTAAATTTGAAAGTGGAAATATCATTGTTGCAGAGATGACACGACCAGATTTCTTGCCTATAATGAAATTGGCAAAAGCAATAATTACAGATGAAGGGGGCTTAACTTGTCACGCGGCGATAGTAGCAAGGGAACTGGGCATCCCATGTATTGTTGGCACTAGAATAGGCACAAGAGTGCTGCGTGACGGTGACTTGGTGGAAGTGGATGCGGAGAGAGGGGTGGTGAAGAAATTAAATTAAATATGGAGATAGAAGATTTAAAAAAAGTCGACTGGGTAGATGTGGTAAATAGGAAAGAAAGTCTGCTTTTCTATTCATTAACCATAAGAGCATATACTGCTATGGATAAAGTAGTCGGAATACCTTTTAGTTTTAAGAATGCGATATTTAAGGGTACTGGCGAGATAATTCATAGTAAGAAAGAACTCGATGGTCTGTTGGCGTTGTTTAAAAGTAATGGCACAGATTTCTTGTATTCATTTAGAGATAATCTCATTTCTCAAGTCGGTAAATTTTATGAATTTGCATCTTCTATTTCTGAAATCGATTATTCTAAATTGTCCCAGAAACAGCTCGTAGAATATATAAATAGATATTATGAATTAGGAGTAGCTTCGCATTGTTTTTTAATTCCACTAGCTATCGTAGACAGGATTCTGTTGAAAGAATTGATGGATTTACTTCCAGGTAAAGATGAAAAGAAGAAATTAGATGAGGTCTCTATTTTGACGCAATCGGAAAAAGAAAACGAGCATACTCTAGAAGAGAGGAGTTTTTTATCGTTGGCTAAAGCACATAAAGATAAGAATAAAGATTTTAATCGTCTTCTAGAAGAGCATTTAAAGAATTTTTCTTGGATAGGCACGAGAGGATATTGGTGGAATAGAGAGTGGAAGAGAGAGGATATAATAGAAAGAATTGACAATCTATTTAAGCAAGGGAAAAATCCGGAAGAAGAAACGGCACTTCTCGATGAGGTGAAAAAGAGTTCCGCAGAAGAGAGAATAAAACTTGTTGAAGACTTGAAGATGAGTGATGCTGCAAATCACTTGGCGACAATTACGCAAGATTTCTCATACGTGAGAACATGGAGGACGGATATTATGTATCGCTCGGGGTATAAGGCAAAGAATCTATTTTATGAAATAGCCAAAAGAGCGGGTTTTGACACAGAATCTGTAATCTATTTAACTTTTCCGGAATTAATTGAAATAGCTGAAAATCTAAAGGCGGGTATTTCAAACGATGAATTGAATAGAAGGAAATCTTTTTTCGCTTTTGTTTTAAACGGCGAATCATACACGCTTTTGTCTGGCAGTAAATCTATGGCAGATTTAATGAATATTACTAAAGAACCAGAAAGGGTCAGTACATTGTCTGGAAATATTGCATTTAGGGGTGTTGTTTCTGGTAAAGCTAAAGTAGTTTATACGGGAGATGATATTAAAAAAGTCGAAAGAGGAGATATTTTGGTTGCAGTGATGACTTTTCCAAATTTTATACCAGCTATGGAAAAAGCTGCAGCTTTTGTCACCGATGAGGGAGGCATATTGTGTCACGCGGCAATAGTAGCAAGAGAAATGAAAAAACCGTGTATTACAAATACTAAAATAGCTACTAAAATCTTCAAAGACGGAGATATGGTGGAAGTGGATGCGGAAAAGGGAATCGTAAAGAAAATTAATTAAAATCTTATAATTTTATGGAGTCAAAAGAATTTATAAAAGGAGTTGAAGTCGAGCCAAAACTACTGTTTAAGGTGACTTTGATGAGACATGAAAAACCTTTTTATAAAGATGAGGGACACGATTTGACTCCGGAGGGTGTCGAAAACGCGATAAGAAAAGGTAAAAAAATTCGTGAAGACGGTACTATTTCAGAAAATGACGATATTATATTAGTACACTCCCCAGCAAGACGAGCTAAAGGCACAATAGATTTCGTTGCTGAATCTGCCGGACTAAAAGATGTTCCTAAGACCGAGATAGATCAGCTACGCAGTAGCGATTTAAACGATCTCGACACTATTATTGAATATTTCAATAAATCCTCTACTAGCCCCGAAAAATTAGCTGAAGACCACTACAAAGACCCTCTTTTTAATGAAAGACCAGATATTATCGAGCCACAGCAAAATAAAAAAGAGCGTTTATATAGAAGCTTTGAATATTTGATTCGTTGGTTTGAAAAGCATCCACCCGAGGACAAAACACCACACGTAATAGCTGTTTCGCACTTTGAAGTAATTACCCATATTATAGATGATGTCTTTGGTATTGAGAATGTGGGCAAATATAACGTACCATCTTTTGGTGAATCCGTTTATATAGAAGCTTATGAATCAGATAAAAAAAGCATCATAAAACTAAAAGTCACTTTTGACGGTAAAACGAAAGAGGTGATTTTCGACAGAAGTGATAGGTCAGTAAAGATTGAAGAATAATATGACCAAAGGCAAACAAATAATTGATAAATTTGCTGAAGGAGATTTCCCGGGAGCAAATTGTAAGCCGAAGAGGATTACAACCGCTATATCAAATCTATTTTTGTGTAATGATAAAGTCTATAAAATATATATGGACGACAGTGCTTTTTTCAATAAAGATTTTAATGATCTCTCCATTAAGGAAAATCGATTGTCTTTTACAAGAAATGACTTCGAATGGAATAATAAGTTAAGCCCTGAGATTTATACAGATTTAAGAGGAGTAGTTCTCGAAGATGGCAAAATAAAATTCACCGAAGCAGATGACATTGCTGATGAATTTGTAATAGTGATGAATAAAATCGATATGTCATATTCACTCATTGAAAGACTGTTAAAAAATAGTATTTCAATGCAGGATTGCTATTCAATCGGTTTTGAACTTGGCAAAAGAGAAGCTTCCTTACCTAAGATTAAGATAAATAAAAGTCTGTATGAAGATCAGGAAACTAGGCTTGTAGATATGACCGCCTGGGTAAAGGCCGCAGGGAAATATTTTGAAAAAGGTGAGTGTGATAAATATTTAAATAAATTATCAGAATATATAAAACAAAATAAAAATTGGTTTATTGAAAATAATAATCTAGTCGGCCCGTGTTTAGATATTCATGCGGATAATGCTGTCTTAGATAAAGACGGAACTTTCCTTCCACTCGACACTTATGCACCTAAAATCGATTGGCTTACTGGATATAAATTCTTAAACGTTTATAGAATTGCCGCAGATATTTACGTGTTTTTAGGTAAAAGATATTTTGATGAAGTTTTGAGAGGATATGAAAAATCGACAAATAATAAAATACCAAGAGGGCTTGATAATTATTTTATACTTTATTGTCAACTGATCGTTTGCCCATATCAATATATGCTTTCAGAAAACAATCAATCTCGTCTTGCTATTGCTAAAAAGTATCACAGTTTTTTGAAAGAAATAAATAAGTTATCATGATACAATTCTGATATGCAAGACAATCAAAATAACAAAAAAGTATTCTCAATAATCAAAAGGGCGCAGAGTTTTGCGCATGCGGGGAGGGGGATTTGGATTTTTGTGAAGTCTACACATAATGCGTGGATTCATATTGTCGTCTTAATCTTGGCAGTTTTTCTTGGTGTTTATCTGAAAATCACCCATATAGAATGGATATTCCTGACACTTGCTGGAGGTTTTGTGCTTGTTTCCGAAGCCTTTAACACAGCTATTGAAGTAGATATGGACCTGACATCTCCCGAATATCATCCATTTGCTCGAGATACAAAAGATATTGCTGCTGGAGCTGTATTGATATCAGCATGCACAGCGCTTATTGTCGGCATTTTAATATTTGGTCGGTATTTACTTTAGGTTCTGACTTTAGTGAAAAGCTTCAACGAAGAAGCTACAGTTGATCGGATTTGATAATTTTATTTTTTCTACTAAAGCTGTGCAGGCGGACTCTTGCCCGCAGACATAGATATCTGAATTGCTAAAATCAAGTTCACTAATATAATCTTGGATATAACCTTTTTTATAAATGGAGGCGTCTTGCGGTCTCGAGACTATATGAGAAACTTTTATTTTTGGATAATTTTCGGCAAGATTATCGAAATATTCTTTGTATATAATTTCGTCTTCAAATCTGCTTCCTGTCATAATCACAAGGCTTTTGAGACCATTTTCATCGGCAAAATGATCTGCTAGAGATTTCACCACCCCAGCACCGACACCAAAAGCAAAAAGGTATATTTTTTCATGAAGCATTTTGTCTGCGGTATTCACACCAAGCGGGCCCATGAGCTCTATTCTCTCGCCCAAAAGGTCTTTGTTCCAAAAAATAGGTGTTACTTTGCCCTTTGGAGTCAATCTTACAGCTAGAGAAATATTATTTTGCTCTTTATCTGATGACGAAATAGAATATGCCCGTCTTTCTTTCTCGCCGTCTATATCAATAAAAATATTTACAAAAGCACCAGCCACAAAATCGAGAGGGTTATCCAAAGCCACCCTTATCTCTTTGGCCGTCTTTGTAAGATCTGTTATTCCAACAATTTTCCCAGAAACTCTTTTTATACTCATATCGTTTGTGTTTCAAGCTTGGCTTTCTGACGATTCTTTATAAAGGCGATGAGAGTGAGAGCTGTGACAAGGATTATTGATATTACATAATCTTTATTTCCCAAAATCACTAGCACATACATGGAGCTCGCATAGAAATACACATATGAAAGTCTTTGTATCCTTTTCCACCAGTCGCCGAGTATTCTCTTCGAGAAATTATTTGATGTGATTAAAAGTAATATTGCGGAGATGTCTGCAAGGTGGGCAAAGAGCGCCAGATTTTGCAAAGACCAATATTTAACAGTCGCAAATGAACCGAGATATCCAGCCGGGTCCATTATTATCTTTGAAAATATAAATGAAGCGACCACAGAAGCAGACAATACCCCGACGCCTTTTCTAAGTATGACCAAAGGGCGAATCCATTTAGCTTGCATAAATATATCGGCAAGCGGGCGGACAATCATGACAAAGAAGATGGTAATATGTGAAATATTGTATAGATTTGAAATACCTATGATACGCAGGATATTGGGTTTAAAAGCGATGATAAGTGGCAGGGCTAGCATCATGAGAATCGATATTCCGAGGAAGACTTTTTGTAATAATTGAATCGTTTGTAAATATATTTTCATTATATGTTTTTTATTATTTTTCCGTCACTTTTTATAATTATGTATTTCATTTTATCATCTTTTAGGATTTTTTGTGCTTCTTTTGGCCCGACAGAAATAAATACTTTTGCGAAGGCTTCAGATTTTGCCCCGCTATCGGAGATTATACTAGCAGATACTACGCCTGTATCGGGATTTTGAATGCCTGAAATGTCAAGAATATGGTGAATAGTTAAGTTGCCGTTTTTCCAATTTCTCTTATAAGTTCCGCTTGTTGCAAGTGCTTGATTGTAAATTGAGATCAAAATATCATCCTTTTTCGTTATGGGATTGTATATTTCAAAGACAAACTCTTTTCCATTAGCGTCTAGCCCCTGTGTATAAAGATCCCCACCGATATTTACGATAACACCGCCGATTTCTTTCGATGAGCTTTTGATCTCCTTGCAAAGTATTTCAGCTAGATAACCTTTTAGGAATCCTCCGAAATCAAGTTTTTGCCCTTTTTGTAAAATTATTATAGACTCTTTCTCGTCAAAAACCGTTGATGTAAAATCTGTATTATATTCTTCTATATTTTTCTTTATACTTATAATATCTAATCTATTAAAATCTTTATCATAGCCGAGTCTTTCTATTTGAAATAGGGGATTGAATATTCCGTCGGTCAAGAAAAATAATTCTCTGGAAGCAAGAGCTACTTTCATAAAAGTTTCCGACACAACAATCTCTTTTTCTTTATTCAGTCTAGACAGCTCACTTTCCGGCAAAAATCGAGAAAAAAGCTTTTCATAATCCCAAATCTCTTTTTCGGCCTCGTCTGCCAGCTTGTCTGCCAAACCTTTTGAATCACATACAATAGCAATAGAGAAATCCGTCCCCATCGCCTTTCCTTTGTATTCAAATTCCTTCATATCGAGCTTTATTCTAACATTTTTGATGTTATGCATACCAATATGTTATAATACAGACATGTCACAATATGTTTGTTTAGAATGTGGTTGGATATATGACGAAGCCAAAGGCATGCCGACAAGAGGCATAGCCCCAGGCACCAAATGGGAAGATCTTCCCGCAGATTTCAAATGTCCGGAATGTTCTGTCAAAAAAAGCGATGCACATATGTGGCAAAAAGTTTAATATATAAAAATATGAGAAAAGATACTTACAATGCGGTTGCAACATTCTTACTTGTCGCTGTGATGCTTCTGGGTGGGACTTTTGCTTATAGTCAGAAAACCACTGCCCAACAGCCGATAAAAGAAGTGATAAAGAAAATAGATGAAAAGGTCAAAGTTATTCTGAAATCAGAAAGCGAAGAGTGGGAGGAAGATGAAGACGAAGAAGATGATTCGAGGATAGTGATATCACAAAATACCTCGGTGAATATAGCACCCGCACCAAAGCCTATAGTTTCTACGACGGCACTTACCACAATCTCTCCTACTCCCACACCAGTGCCAGTAATAACCCCAATATCCAGCCGAAAATCCATGGCGAGCTAAATATATTTTAATAATCAATACATGAAAATCACAAAACTAGGACATTGCTGTTTACTTATAGAGACAAGGGGCAAAAGAATCCTTACTGATCCTGGGAGTTATACTGTGGAAGCTCAATCTAAATTGAAAGATATAGATTGTGTTTTGTTTACACACGAGCATCAAGACCATTGTCATATCGAGTCATTGAAAATAATATTAAAAAATAATCCACAAGCGATTATTTACGCAAATGATTCAGTTAGTGAATTGCTAAATAAAGAAAATATTAAGAATATTACTGTGAAAAATGGTCAAGCTTTTTCTGTCGGTGAGGTGGTGGTGACTGGTATAGGGGAAAAGCATGCAATGATGCACAGTCTAATACCGATTTCTTCTAATACTGGTTACTTTGTTGATAATCTTTTGTGGTATCCAGGTGACGCTTTCACAGACCCAAAGAGAGAAGTAAAGATATTGGCCCTGCCGGTTTCCGGGCCTTGGATGAAGATAGGTGATGCACTGGATTATGCTATTTTAATTAAGCCCAAAGTATGTTTTCCAGTTCACGATGCAATAAGATTTGGCTCAGCCCACGCTTTTCCGGCGAAGATTTTACCAACAAAAGGCATAGAATTTATCCCCATGATAGAAGGTGATGTTAAAGAATTTTAAAAATATGCAATCAAAAAATGTAAAAATCGTAGTTTTTGTACCAGAAACACATACAAACATTGTTAGAGAAGCTATGGCTAATGCTGGTGCCGGAATAATCGGTAATTATACCAACTGTACTTTTTCTACAAAAGGTATTGGGAGATTTAAGCCAGTAGAATACGCAAAACCACATATAGGTAGTGTCGGTAAACTTGAAGAAGTAGTTGAGGAAAGAATAGAGACAATTTGTCCAAGAGAAAAATTACAAGAAGTGATAAAAGCTATAAAGAAAGTCCATCCATATGAAGAGGTTGCCTTGGATATTTACCCTTTAGAAAATATATAATATTAAAGATATATGAACATGGAAGAATTTCAGAAATTTATAGATGATCAAGATAAATTATTTCGTACAGTAAAGGATACGACTCAAACTGACCGAGAAAGGATATTATCCCGTACAGTAAAGATATCGGAAGAGTTTGGAGAGTTGTCTGATGAAGTCTTGGCATATCTGGGTGATCAAAGAAAAGGCAAGATGGAAGGCAGAAGTTTAGAAAGCCTTTCCGATGAATTTGCCGATGTAGTGATTACAACTTTTCTCCTCGCGAAACTTATGAATGTAAATATCCCAGACGCACTTGGCAAGAAGATTGAGAAAATTAAAGCTAAACATAATAAGCAACTATAAATGCATGAAATTATTAAATTGTGTTGAATTTGGAAATCCCATCTTGAGACTTAGGGCGAAGAAAGTCACATTAAATTTTTTAAAAAGCAAGACCGGCAAGACTTTTATGAAAGATATGCTCTATACTATGCGCAAAAGTAAAGGTATTGGTCTAGCTGCTCCACAAATCGGTAAATCTTTACAAATAATAGTCATGGAGATCCGACCAACACCAGAAAGGCCGAAACAAAAACAAAAAGGGCCAGTTTTCGCTATAAATCCAAAAATTATTAATTATTCGAAAAAGATAATAACTGATTGGGAGGCTTGTTTGAGTCTGGGGCGAATATACGCCCTGGTTCCGAGACCAAAAACAGTAACAGTTGAATATTATAATCAAGATAGTAAGAAGATTACAGAAAAGGCTTCAGGTCTGTGGGCACGTATTTTTCAACATGAAATAGATCATCTTAACGGACTAAGTTTTATGGATAGAGTAAAAGACTTTAAATCAATTATGACCTCTTCGGAATTTATAAAGAGAGTGGCGAAGAAGAAGTAATTAAAAAAACAGGCGATTCGTGTGAATCGCCTGTTGTATACGATAGTCTCTTTCGATTAGCCTCTGGTACTGATCAGAAGCGATCGCACTGCTGGTAATACTCGCCGAACCATAGCGAGACTGCGTGGCTCACCACAAGGCTCACCACTCCAGATATATGACGACCACTCCTCCAGTATTTCCGGCAAGCACTCTACTTCTTCCCAATGCGCTTGTGCCGGCTTCCTGATACCTTGTTTCCACCGAAGAATGAGCCTGTTAAATGTGAATTCACCGTCCTTATGACTTGTGTACCCCCTGTGGGTTTGCAAATCATAAAACCTGTAATTTCTCGGATCGATTCCTTCGGTATCACTGATTGCGAGGACGATGTTTTCTGCGGAATTTATCGTCGAACAGCGGGCAATACGGTCTCCGTCAGACAAACCAGAGAATATGATTTGCCAACGATAGACTTTGTAGGCTACCCTGTTATAGGGGTTTTTCCAGCCTCCTGCACTTAAATACTCAACTTCCTTATGTATACTCACACAAGCCTCCTTTTTCTGTGTTAAGAACCCCGATTAGGAGGACAGCATATTATATGTATTGTGTCAATTGACAAAAAAGCGGGGGTTTGCTATACTTGTAGGGTAAAGTAATCTCACTGATACAGCGTTAAATGTCGCCGGATTCCGTGCGGCATTTTACGTTAACAATTAATCAACAGGCTTCGGCCTCGTTGCACACTTCAATTCTTTAATTGGAGTAATAATCTTATGTATAGAAGAAATAATAGTAGAAGTTCGTCTTCACGATCGTATGGTCGTGGCGGATACCAAGGCGGTGGAAATCATCGCGGGGGTAATAGTGGTGGAGGTCAGAGAAGGACCTCTAATCAAGGACGCACTCAAAATATTCACTTTTCTAAATTTATAAATAAAGCGGAACCTCTCATCGCAGAAGTCGCCTATATTTCAAAACATAAATTTAGTGATTTTAGTATTGATTTAAAAATAAAAGAAAATATCACAAAGAAGGGGTTTAGCACACCTACACCGATTCAAGACCAGATCATCCCGCAGATTCTTGCAGGAAGAGATGTCGTCGGTATTGCAAATACAGGGACAGGTAAAACTGGTGCTTTTCTGATACCGCTTATTCAGAAAGCGCTCATAAATAGGAATGAAAAGGTGCTTATCGTCGTGCCTACTCGCGAGCTTGCTTTGCAGATAAATCAGGAGCTTAGGACTCTTGTCTTGGGTATGCCTGTATATTCTGTATGCTGTGTCGGAGGAGTTTCTATCGGCGGGCAAATATCCGAGCTTAGGAATAGAAGCTCAAACTTTATTATAGGCACACCGGGAAGATTGAAAGATTTGGTAAATAGAAGATTTATAGATCTTTCTAAATTCGCGACAATAGTGCTAGATGAGGCAGATAGAATGCTTGATATGGGATTTATCGCCGATATGAAGTTTGTGATGGCAAAAATGCCAAAACATAGACATACTCTATTTTTCTCCGCTACGATTTCAAGAGAGATTGAGATTTTGATTAAAGATTTTCTCACAAATCCGATAACTATTTCCGTAAAGACGGGCGATACAGCAAAGAGTGTAGATCAAGATATCGTGAGAGTAAACGGAAACAAACTTGATACTTTGCATGATATTCTCAATAAAGAAGAATTCTACAAAGTGCTTATTTTCGGAAGGACAAAGCATGGGGTAGAAAAACTTTCAAAAAATCTGATTGCAAGGGGATTCAAGGCGGATTCTATTCACGGTGATAAAAATCATGCCAAAAGACAAAAGGCACTTTCCGCTTTCAAAGATGAATATATAAATATCTTGGTCGCTACAGATGTGGCTGCGAGGGGTTTGGATATTCCGGATATTTCCCATGTTATAAACTATGACTTACCAGCTACTTATGACGACTATGTCCACCGTATTGGTAGAACAGGCCGTGGGAATAAGAAAGGAAAGGCACTAACTTTTATAGAATAGGGTTAGTTGACAAGAGTTGTATACTCGTGTTAACATCTTTATCGGAGAAAAACAAAAGGGAGGTCAGAAATGACACAGTTCTTCAAGTTGGTTTGGTGGGCGTTGTTGGATGTTTTGGATCCTGTCGTAGATGGTGTGAAGCAGCTTGTCGTTCGTCTTAAACAAGCCAGGGCTTATCGGAGAAAATTCTATGAAGAAAACCCCGGAACCGATGAAAGTGTAGTCAAACACATTCCCAATCACGAAGACAGAAATCCCGATGATCGCAAGATCATGAGGAAAGCGTTGAACGAAAGGTGACCTGTTTGGTGGGTTGTATGAAAGTGGCGCAGTGTACTGTGTCACTTTTTTTATGCAAGAAGGATGGTACAATATTCAGTATGCAACCAGTCATAAGTGAGAAAAAGATATTTAGGATCTTTGAAATTAGTCTTTGGCTTAAAGGATTAAATGCACTTTCTGAGATTCTTGGCGGTATCGCTGTACTTTTAGTAAATAAAGCATATATAATAACTTTGGTCCTTACTCTTACACAGAACGAACTCTCAGATGACCCAAATGATTTGGTGGGTTTATTTATTGTAAATTCTGTTTCAAGCTTTGCTATGAGTTCGCAAACTTTCTTTTCAATATATCTACTTGTACACGGAATTTTGAAGGTTTTTGTCATTGCAGGACTTCTTATGAATAGACTCTGGGCATACCCGGCTTCCATTGTTGTATTTTCCGGTTTTATAATTTATCAATCATATAGATATTATTTTATTCACTCTGGGTGGCTTTTAGCTCTTACGATATTTGATATCTTTATAGTATATCTCGTTATACATGAGTATAGAGTTAGAAGAAAGACACTTCATAAAGTGCAATAGACATCCAGTTGACGATTTTAATTTAGTGGTATAATAGAGGTAATAAAGGTCGTTTAATAATTTCTATTAAAAAGACATATGTCAAAACTTAATTGGTTGGATTGGATAGCTTTAATCTTGATAATTATCGGGGGTATAAATTGGGGTCTTGTTGCTTTCAATATAAACCTCGTTGAAATAATCTTTAGGACAGCCACATTAGTTAAGATAGTCTACATTCTTGTCGGTCTATCGGGACTATATGCTATATACACTGTTTCAAAGAATTGTAGTGGGGGTTCAGAGCCACAAGTATAATATTTCCTCGCTTTAAAACAAAATCTACCTGATCGATCAGGTAGATTTTGTTTTAGACTATTTTGTTATATTATAATCTGATATGTCTAGCGTAGAAGATGTTAAAAAAGATTTAAGACTATATGCTGATTTTGAAAAGGCAAATGTTTTGCAAAGATTTTTTAAAACCGGAAAAGGTGATTATGGCGAAGGAGATGTTTTTCTTGGAATAAGCGTTCCAAACACAAGGAAAGTAGCAAAGAAGAATATAGATATTTCACTTTCTGAAATTAAAAGACTTTTATATTCAAAGATTCACGAGGAAAGACTTTGTTCATTACTTATTCTAGTAAACAATTTTGAAAATACAGACGAACCAGGTAGAAGACAAATCTTTGATTTTTATATAAAGAATTCAAAGCAAGTAAATAATTGGGATTTGGTGGACCTTTCAGCACCTAGGATTGTGGGTAGATATTTATTGAATAAACCTAAGAGAATTTTATACGACCTTGTTGAATCAAATAATTTGTGGAAAAGAAGAGTTTCTATAATTTCAACGCTTGCTTTTATAAAGAACAGTGAACTAAAAGATACTTTTAAACTGGCAAAAATACTGATAAAAGACAAGCACGATCTTATCCATAAAGCGGTTGGCTGGATGCTTAGAGAAGCGGGAAAAGTAAATGTGGGGAACTTAGAAAAGTTTCTAGATAAGTTCAGTTATAAAATGCCTAGAATAATGCTTAGATATGCTATTGAGAAATTCCCGGAAAATGAACGACAAAAATACTTAAATATGGGTAAAAATAAATAGTATTGAAGTATCTTCTATCTTATTTTTGGTAAAAGGCCTTCATCTGTAACATTAAATTCAATAGAATTGCCCGAGAGAATCTGTCTTTTAATTATGAGCTCAGCAAGATTTCCCTCGACGGTGTCTTGTATAAAACGATTCATTGGCCTTGCTCCGAAAGCAGCATTGGCACCATGTTTTACTACATAATCTACAAGGGTGTCGGTTACTTTAAACTCTATACCTTTTTCTATGAGTCTTTCTGCCACTCTCTTTAACATAATCCGAGCAATTTGTTTTAAATCTATTTCTTCTAAAGGTTTAAATATTATTGTGCCATCGAAACGGTTTATAAGCTCTGGCTTAAAAAGACCACGACCAATAATATCTGCTAGTATCTCTTCTTTTGCGTCTTTTGGATTTTTACCAGCATTTACCATTGCAAAGATAGTGTCTGCGCCAGCATTTGATGTCGCGATAAAGATAATGTTTTTCGTGCTAACTTTTCTACCAGTGGTATCTGAGAAGAAACCTTCATCAAGAATCTGTAGGAAAAGATTAAGGACATTTTTATTTGTCTTTTCAAATTCATCAAGAAGCATAACTCCAAAAGGCTTGTCTCGAAGCATACTTGAGAACACCCCAGGTCTGTTGTTTGTAAATGATCCTATAAGACGTTCCATGGCATCATCTGTCTGATATTCAGACATATCCAAACGCATCATATTGTCCACACTATCAAAAAATACTTCTGCCAGAGCTTTTGATGTCTCTGTCTTACCAACACCGGTTGGTCCAAGGAAAAGGAAAGAGCCAATAGGTTTATTTGGATTTCTAATACCAGAACGTGATCTTCTCATCGCATTGCTTATTGCAGTAACAGCTTCTTTCTGACCAATTATTTTTTTATTTAAGATGTTCTCCAGATTAAGTAGCTTATCTTTTTCTTCCCGGGAGATTTTACCTCCAGTAGGTATCTTGGTCTTTTCTTGTATATATTCAAGCACTTCATCTCTACCTATATAAGAGATATTTTGTCTCTTAGACCACGGGGCTATCTCATTTAATAAATCCATTGCTTTGTCTGTAGAAACTCCATCAGGGAAATAATATTCAGCACTCTCCGCAAGTTCTTGTACAGCCTGAAAAGTAAAATAGATATCATATTGAGCTTCAATAAATAGGGTGGAGTCAGCGATTATCCTCGCATTTTCTTCCGTAGAAAGTGGTCTGACTAGGACAGTTTCTAGTCTAGCCATTAGTGATTTGTTTGGTTCTATTACTCTGTGATACTCATTATTATCAGATATGGCTATTAGCTGGAGAGCAGGGCTTGCAAGATATGGATCAAGCAAACTTACCATATCAGAGCCCAATGCTTCAGCGGTAGAGAGTAAGAGAGGGAAGTTATCAACGACAAGAATGATATCCCCAGCTTTCAAAACTTCATTCATTATTTTTCTTACCTGATCTTCAAGGGTGTCTTTTCTTTTACAAACAGAAACAATTGTATTTACGGAAAGTAAAATGACCTTTTTGTTTTTCAACTGTACTGCTATTTTTCCATCTCTCATATGTCTACATATACTCCAAACAACCTGCATTTTTTCTTGTCCTGCCTCACCAACCAAAATGACATTTGCTTCATTTGATTTTGAAAGGGCGGTTTCTATCTGACTTATCTCTGTTTCTCTATCTGAAATCACGAAAGCATCTGAAGATACTTCCTCATCTTTCATTACATCTCTACTATATTTATCCAAAAGATATGTATTGCCGAAAGACCAATCTCTACCAATACCACCCATACGAGCCAGGGTTTCCGGCCTCCACCATTGGTTTCTATATTCTTTAGTCTCAATCATATAAATTACCCAATTTAAAGCTCCTATAAGATGCTTTTCTGTAATACCTCTGCACTGCAAGAAATTTTGAAATGCTTTGTTGTTATTAAATAAATGTAAAACAATATCTTGAAGCTTCAAAATATTTCCTTCTTGTTTTGGCATTACTTCTTCCCTTACCACCGGTTGAGAAGCGACGAATGCTTTTATATTTGGCTCATTTATCCCAAGTCTAAACATAAGTATCTTTCCTATCCTAGAATAGAAAAGTCCGTGAAGAATATCTGTTTTTCTACCCGCGTATAATATTTTACCAGCAGAAACGGTATAAAGTTCATCGTTTGCATATCTATTTTTTATAATATGCTCAAAATAATATTGAGTAGACAAATATATATCCACAAGTTTAGCAAAAAGAAATACGGCGATATTTATAAGAAGTAAACCAAATAATATTGGTGCAATAAAATTTGCAAAACTTTGGAAAGCAACAAATTTCGAAGAACTTCTGACAAGGTAATATATAACCATTATAAATAAAATAACCACGATGGCATTTTTAGTTATGCTATTTATCTTCTCCCTAGTCTTTGTAGATACAAGAGAATTTACGACAAGCACATCATAGAGGGGACTTTGTTTTAAATAAGCTCTTATATCCATATTCCATTAATAATTAGGACAATCCCGGCTAAAATCATAAAGATAATGGCGGGCGGTAGTAAAAGCCAGACGATAAACGCTACGGGGTAAAGCAAAATAAATATAAGGATGACAGTAAAGCCAAAAAGCAATACGAAAAACCTTATAAACATGCCAACAATTCTCATCAGTCCATTTGTTAAAAAAGTTGAGAAGAATTCTTTGAATTCATACCACTTCGGATAGATGTCGCTAAGTCTTCTCCATGGTGTAAAAAAGTTCCCGAGAAGGCTTCTAATAGAAAAGAAATTATATAGAAAAGATGTTAAATTTTCCCAAAGCAAGAAAGACGCTTTTACACCCTTGCTGTAATGCCATAAAAGGTATCTCCAAAAGACCAACAAAAATTTCATATAGAATATTATAACAATTATTTTGAAATCAACAAAGTGTCCCAAAATGATACTATTAAAGACAATTCATTAACTTGCTTAATTATTTATGGTAAAATACAACCGATGATGAAAAAGACAAAAATATTAATAGTTGTACTTTGTTTGATTCTTAATTTATTTACCTTTACGCGGGTTGGGGCCTTCACTTTTCCTTCAATAGACTTTTCAAAATCAACAGCAAGTATTGCTAGTAGTGTTAATATTTTTTTTAATTTCTTTGGTCAAACTGTTTTAGGGAAAATAAGAGGGGATTTTTGCGAGAACTACTATACAGCTATAGCAAAAGGAGATTGGAAAGGCGGAGAGTTTAGAACCGATCTGGGAATAAGGATCTGCCCCAAGACACCTTTTGTCTCTCCTAATACATCTTCTAATTCTACATCGAATCCTTCCGCTACCACCTCTAGTAAGATATTCATCAAGAAACCTACCAATATAAAACCTCCGACTTTCACCACTAAAGTAGATTTACAAAAGATATCTGAGACACCCGGACCTCTTGTTGGAGACACAACGCCTGATGGTGCAAAAATAAATCAATCACAAATAATTTACTGGACAAATATAGAACGATCAAAAGTCGGCCTGCCAGCTTTATCTCCAAGCTCATCTTTGAACTCCATCGCTCTCGCAAGAGTAAATGATATGTTTGAGAAAGGATATTTTGAACACATTTCTCCAACGGGTGACAGTGTCTCAAAAATGTCTGATCGTTTTTCTTATAAATACATATATATTGGAGAAAATATCGCTATGGGCAACTTTGAAAATGCACGGGTACTTTTAGATGCGTGGATGGCAAGCGAAGGACATAAAGAAAATATTCTGAATAATAAGTATACCGAGATCGGCGTCTCCGCAGTAGAAGCAAAATATAAAGATAGCCTCGTATGGATCTCGGCCCAAGTTTTTGGTAAGCCACTTTCTTCTTGTCCCACTCCAAATCCTACAAAAAAGGCAGAGATAGAAACAAAATACGCTACTTCAGATACTATGGAGGGTCAAGCAAAAAATCTACTCGCTGAAATAAATAATACCAATCCATCATCAAATCCGACATACTATAATTCTAGGGTGTATGAATATAATAATCTTGTAAATTCAATCAATACTTTGATAATAGACACAAAACAATTAATCACAGATTACAACAAAGAGATAACCGCGTATAATAACTGTATTAAAAAATAATCAAATGATACTCACCCCACACGCTATCGTCGGTGCCGCTGTTGCTAGTGCATTGTCTGGACATCCAGTCGTTGGTTTTGCTCTAGCTATAGCGAGCCACCATGTTTTGGACATGATTCCTCATAGTCATTATGAACACCACCATTTTGATTTAAGAGTGGTTGATAGCCTTCCGGCACTTTCCCATAATATTAGAGCTGTCTACCAATTATTTTTAATTTTATTTGATTTCTCCATAGGTACCCTTTTAGCGATATTGGTTTTTGCTAGAGATTGGCACACACTTTTTATCACACTTCTTGGTGTGGCTGGTGGAGTTCTACCAGATTTTTTTCAATTTATATATTTCTCATATAAAAAAGAGCCAGTACACTCGCTTGTCAGATTTCACAGTAAATTTGAAACAAAAAATAATCTAGACCATAGGCCTTTTCTTGGTGCTTTTATACAGACAGTCACAACTATTTGTATCGTGTTGATATTTCTATCGATAAAATAGTTTACAAGGACAATAGTCTCAAAAAATCCTGAAGTTCTTTGCCGACCATTTCACGATACGAATTTGATTTTATTCCATCTACTTTTATATTCATAATGCGCACTCTTTTTAAAGACTCTATCGGCAAGTTCAAATGATCGCACATCCTTCTTATCTGATGTTTCTTTCCTTCAGTCAAGATTATTTTAAAAGAATCTTCGCTCAAAAGTTTTGCCTCACAAGGTTTTGTTTTTATACCGTCAAGCTCCATTCCGCCTTCCATAACATTCATGTGGAATTGTTTTATCGGCACGCGGGTTTTTACGATATATTCTTTTTCGTGCGTATGGTCTGGGTTCAGTAAGCGGTCGGTAATCCTGCCATCATTTGTAAGTATCAAAAGCCCTTCCGAATCTTTATCAAGTCTGCCGATAGGGAAGACGCCCTTTAGCTTGCTTGAAGTCAGCACATCTTTTTCTCCTCTCTGGGGGCTATGGGTAATGACATCGCGAGGCTTGTTATACGCGTAATACACTAGCTTTTTGCTTGGTCTACCCAAAACCTCAACTTTGTCCTCTTCCGAGATTTTGTCCCCAAGGACGGCCTTATAGCCGTTTATAAGCACCTTGCCTGCTGAAATGAGCTTGTCTGCGTCCCTGCGAGTAGCTATTCCGTGCAGTGCCAAATATTTATTTATTCTGATTTTCTCGTCCATTTAATCTACTATATCACAACATAGTTATATTTGGTATAAAAATAACATTTATGCTAAAATATTATCCATGCAAGAATTGTTTTTTATAAATTCCGTAGAGCATTTTTCTTATGTCGCCATCTTCCTTTTCACTATTTTTGCCGGATATATTGTTCCTGTGCCTGAAGAAATCGTCCTTCTTATTGTCGGCTATATGGCAAGTGTAGATTTTATACATTTTGCTCCGGCTCTTGTGGTAGTTATTTTAGCTCTACTTATCGGCGACAATATTATTTTTAATCTTTCGCTCAAAAACAATAAACATGTTCACAAGCTCATACACGAAGTGTTATCTCTGAAAATCGTTTCCAGAAATAGGGGTTTTTTGGAAAAACATGTCGGCAAAACCATTTTCTTTTCAAGATTTTTCCCATTTTTGAGATTCGTCGGTCCTGTGCTTGCCGGATATACAAAAGCTAAAACAAGGACTTTCCAATTTTACAATACCTTGGCAATAATAATCTATGCACCACTTGTTATAGGTATCGGCTATATTTTCAACAATTATTTTGATTGGATTATCGATCATATAGATAAGATGAGGCATGTGATTGTTATTTTGATCTGGATTATCGTCGGTCTTGTCATTACAAGAATCGTTGATTATATTTTCCGGAAGGTCAATCCTTGCGAATAAGTATCAGTAGATAGTATTTAGTATGGGGGCGGTTAATTATCCTAAATCAAATAAAAATTTGATCGGACAAATAAAAATATGGCAAATCTAGATATTTTCAAAAACAACAAAGTCTTGTGGATGCCGGCTATCGCTGGTATCAGTTTGATATTAGCTTCTACTATTTTGGCAGTTGCCCTTTATAGTTCAAGAAGTTCAAGTGATGCTCTTTCTGTGACAGGCTCTGCGAGCAAAGAGGTTGTCTCTGATAGCGCAAAGTTTAGCGGAGATTTTTCAAGGATAGTGAAGATAAGTAAATTGAAGACAGGGTATGAACAGATGGCAAAAGATTTGGCACTTGTAAAAGCTTTTCTGAAAGCCCAGAAAATACCCGATGCGAATATCACCATCTCTACCGTTTCAATGATGGAAAATTACAATTACAACAATAATAATTATCAGACCGAGAAAGAATATACACTTAGCCAACATGTAGAAGTTGCACTTCCGGATGTAAATAAGATCACGGCTTTGGCGCAGGCGACTACCGACCTTATAAACAAAGGTGTGATATTCAGCACAAATCCCGTCGAATATTATTATACGAAACTCCCAGAGCTTAGGGTTGCTCTGCTTTCTGATGCCATAAAAGACGCGATGGCAAGGGCAGATAAGATGGCAGAAAGCACAGGCAAGAGTGTTGGTAGTCTGAAGTCGGCGGCAAGCGGAGTGGTACAAGTCCTTCCTTCAAACTCTCTTGAAATTTCTGACTACGGAACATACGATACTTCCAAGATAAATAAAAATGTGATGGTCACAGTGAGGGCTTCATTTGGATTGAAATAAACATGACAAATCTAAAATACAAAGACTTGAATAAGGAAGAGAAAAAGCTTTTGGATTCTGCGGAGAAAGCTCTAGGTAATGCTTATAATCCCTACAATAGCCAGTTGAGGGTGGGAGCGTCGGTGCAGACAAAGGGAAACGGTATTATCTTGGGTTCCAGTATGGCCAATGCCTCTTCCACTGTAAATATGTGTGCGGAAAGAGCGGCTCTAGCGGCAGCGAACGCCCTTGGTTTTAGAGATATCACGGCGATGGCTATTATCGGGACAGATAGCGATGGCGTGGTTGAAAATCCAATAATGCCTTGTGGTGTGTGCAGACAATTTATGGAAGAATACCTCACGATAAATGGTGGAGATATTGAAATAATATGCTCAAATAGCGCAAAAAATATTATTGTAAAGACGAGTTTGAAAAAACTTTTACCGATGGCTTATGCGGGGAGTGGGGTGAAGTAAATCAATACAAAAATAGCGACCGCGCGAAGCGCGGTCGCTATTTTTGTATTGATTTACTCTGTCCTAAAAGGTGCGTTTTTGATGATCTGAATAATCTCGTCTTCACTGTCTACTATTTTATAAATATCCAAATCTCCTGTCTTTATGGTGTGAAATTCTTCATATAGTTTATCCTTTATCAATTTCAAAAGAGGTTCCCAGAATTCTCTGCCGACAAGTATTACCGGAACACGTGGTATTTTGTTGGTCTCTACAAGAGTGACTATTTCAAAGAATTCATCTATTGTCCCGAATCCACCTGGGAAATAAACATAACTTTCTGCAGAGAAAAAGAGGAGTGTCTTTCTGCTAAAAAAATATTCAAACTGCACATATTCGGTAAGATATTTGTTTACAGACTGTTCATTTGGAAGTTTAATAGCAAAACCAAGTGATACACCGCCGGCTTCATAAGCACCTTTATTTGCAGCCTCCATTATTCCCGGTCCTCCACCTGTCACCACTGCATATCCGAGCTCGTGGGCGATCCTTCCAGCTAGAGACACGGCTTGTTGGTAATATTTATTATCCGCTTTGAATTTAGCGGAACCTAAAATACTCACCGATCTAGGGTATTTTTTTATCAAATCATATCCACGGGCAAACTCGTCGTCTGCTACCATAGTCCTCTTTGATATTATTTTCTCAACCTGTTTTAATGTAATAGGGGCATCACCTTGGGCCTCTTTTGTTTTTCCATTTGTCCTACGAAAAATATTTTTTAAATTCATATGAGAAAGATTATAGCACCCTGTAGTAGAATTTGCCATCAAAAACCTCCAAGGGGTTTTAGAAAATATAATGGCAAAATCTACTACAGGGTAACATATGTATTTGATAATAAAACATGGTTTGATATAATACCATGAGTAATTAAAAGTTTTAATATTATATAAATGGACAAAAAAACATATATCGCAATAACTATAGCTATTGTACTGGTCTTGTTATTTGTAGGTGGTACAGGTCTTATTAACAATTTAATTTCGACACAAAACGTGATTGATCAAAAACAGACAGAAAAGAAAACTCCAACAGTGGACCTCAGTGACACTGTCGTCGGTATTGGAGCGGTTGCGACTGCCGGTAAAGAAGTGACGGTGCATTACACGGGTGTTTTTACCAGCGGACAGAAATTTGATAGTTCAAGAGATAGGGGAGTACCGTTTACATTTAAACTTGGATCTGGAATGGTTATAAAGGGTTGGGATATTGGAATTGAAGGTATGAAAGTTGGAGGAAAGAGAATTTTGATTATTCCGCCAGAATTCGGTTACGGTGCAAATGACTATGGACCAATACCTGGAAATTCTACATTGATTTTTGAAGTGGAGCTTTTGTCAGTCAAATAGGCTCGCTCGCTTACGGACAGAGAAAAAATACAAAAGAAAAACGCACTGCCACTGGGACGTGCGTTTTATCATAGAGCGGAAGATGTTCACCATGAAAGTTGACAGTCGGGACACACGTTCATACAGACGTTTTCTTTTTTCCACCTGTCACTGCTGTTTGCATCCGGATGTTTGCACACAGCTTGTATCTTCCTGATCCCGTTTTCAAGACGAAGGATTTTTTCCTTTTTACTTGAAACCTTCTTACGGATTGTCGCTTGATTCATATTTATCCTTTTTGTTCAGTTCTGCTTTTTATGCTATATTCAACTGCGTTATATGTCAAGTATGAAATTCACCATAACAAAAAAGCTTCCGAAAACGCTCGGGCGGGCGGGGATTATAGAAACAGCACACGGTATTATAGAAACGCCGGCTTTTGTTGTTGTAGGAACAAAGGGCACGGTAAAGTCTGTTTCTACGGAGCAGGTCAAAGAAGCCGGGACTCAAGTTGTGCTTTCGAATACATATCATTTGTATCTTCAGCCGGGTGATGAGCTCGTAAAGAAAATGGGTGGATTAAATAAAATGATGAATTGGGCGGGGCCTTCAATGACCGACTCTGGTGGCTTTCAGGTTTTCTCGCTCGGTGCCGCATATAAAAAAGGAATTTCAAAAGTTTTACAGATTACTGATCCTTCGCTTTTAATTCCGGAAAGATTTGACGATACTCTCGCGCCACGCCTTGCAAAAATAGGCCAAGATGGAGTTTCTTTTACATCACACTTGGACGGCTCGGTGCATTATATTACTCCGGAAAAATCTATGCAGATACAGCATAATCTCGGTGCGGATATGATTTTTGCCTTTGATGAATGCACTTCGCCAAGCGAGGATTTGAAATATCAGGAGGAGGCGCTAGAAAGGACGCATGACTGGGCAAAAAGATCACTGAAAGAACATCATCGATTGATTGAGAGCTCCTCAAGGTCTCATGAAAGCGGGAAAAGGTCTCTCCTTGAGGAGGAGCGGAGCGACGGGAAAGGTGAGACCTTGAGGAGCTTTCAGCCCCCAGCCCTTTTCGGCATAATCCAAGGTGGCCGTGAAGAAAAACTTCGCAAAAAATCGGCAAGAGTAATTTCAGAAATGGAAGTTGATGGAAAAAAGTTTGACGGCTTCGGTATCGGTGGTTCATTTGCAAAAGAAGATATGTCGACAGCAGTAAAATGGGTCAACGAGATTTTGCCGGAAGAAAAACCTCGCCACCTTCTCGGCATCGGTGAACCGGAAGATTTATTTATGGGAATTGAGAATGGTGTTGACCTTTTTGATTGCGTTTTACCGACACGCCTCGGTAGAAACGGCACTATCTATACAAAAAACGGTAAAATACATATTACAAACACAGCATATAGAGAAGATTTGTCGCCGATAGACGAAGGTTGCGAATGTTATACTTGCAAAAATTTCACAAGAGCTTATATCGCGCACCTTTTCCACGGCAAAGAAATGCTCGCCGGTACCCTTTCATCAATTCACAACATTCATTTTATAGTAAATCTCGTCAAAAAAATCCGTCAGTCAATTCTGAATGGAAATTTTGCAGAATTTAAGAAAGAGTTTTTAGAAAAATATATAAAATAATTTATGAATAATATCACTTTAAAATTAGCGACTGAAAAAGATGTCTCGATTTTTATTGAGCTTGAAAAGAGTGTGGCGCATTTAAAAGTGTATTCTGCTATGATTAGTGAAGATGAGGTAAAGAAAGAATTTGAGAAAAATACAATATATCTCATAGAAAATAATAATAAAATTGTTGGAAGCATCGAGTATGAAATAAAAAATCCTGACCATGCATATATAAGCGGTTTTGTTGTAAATCCAAAATTTCAAGGACAAGGTATAGGAAGAGAAGCTTTAAGATTGATATTAGAAAGACTTAAAGATATTAGAAGGATTGATTTAGTAACCCATCCTGACAATCCAGTATTAAATCTTTACAAATCTTTTGGTTTTGTTGTAGAATCAAGAATCGAAAATTATTTCGGAGATGGTGAACCTAGAGTAGTCTTAGCTAAAACAACTTAAATGGACAAATTCAAATTAAAAAGCGGTTTTAAGCCAGCGGGCGACCAGCCGGTGGCGATAGAAAAGCTTATAGACGGACTAGAAAAAGGGTTTAATAAACAAACCCTTCTTGGTGTTACCGGTTCTGGAAAAACATTTACTGTGGCGAATGTTATTGCAAAAATCAATAAACCAACGCTTGTAATTGCCCACAACAAAACTCTCGCCGCCCAGCTTGCCCAAGAATATCAAGATTTCTTCCCAGAAAATGCCGTGCATTATTTTGTCTCTTATTACGACTACTATCAGCCGGAGGCATATATGCCAGTCACCGACACTTATATTGAAAAGGAAGCGATGATAAATGAAGAGATAGAACGCCTTCGCCATGCTTCCACACAAGCGCTTCTTACAAGAAAAGATGTGATAGTGGTTGCATCTGTATCTTGTATTTATGGTTTGGGAAGTCCGGAAGAATATTTAAGTGTAAATTTGCAATTGGAAAAAGGGCTTAAGATTTCTAGGCAAGAATTGATAAAAAAACTTGTAAATATTCATTTTGAAAGGACAAATGCCGATCTTTCAGCTGGAGAATTTCGCGCCGTGGGGAATTCACTTGAAATAATGCCAGTTAATGAAAAGATAATCGTTAGAGTTGATATTGAAGGGGATTTGGTTGCTAAAATCTCAAAAATAGATGCAGTGTCAAGAGTCTTGACAGAAGAAAGTCTGAAGTCAATTTTTATTTTTCCAGCAAAGCATTTTATAACAAATAAAGAACAGCAAGCGAGTGCTTTCAAAAGCATAAAAAAAGAATTGGAGGAAAGACTTACGGAATTAAAAAAACAAGGAAAAGATCTTGAAGCAGAAAGACTCCGAAGAAAGACGAGTTATGATTTGGCATTGATACGAGAAGTTGGCTATTGTAATGGTATTGAGAATTATTCCAGACATTTTTCTGGTAAAAATGCTGGCGAGGCACCAGACACGCTACTATCATATTTTCCGCGTAAAGCCGATGGAAGTGCGGACTTTCTCACTATTATAGATGAGTCGCATGTTACCGTGCCACAAATACGAGGAATGCAAGCAGGCGACGCTTCTAGAAAGAACACCCTTATAGAATACGGTTTCAGATTACCTTCGGCAAAAGACAATCGTCCACTAAACTTTGGTGAGTTTGAAAAAAGAGTGGGGCAGACGATTTATACTTCTGCGACGCCAAGTGATTTTGAAAAAGAAAATTCAGAGCAAATAGTAGAGCAGGTGATAAGGCCGACAGGGCTTGTGGATCCGATTGTAGATATTAGACCAATCACTGAAAGAAAAAACCACGAAAAGTCTGCTGACCTCGTGGTAAACCACGGAAAATCTAAAGACTTCGTGGCAAGCAAATCACAAGTTTTTGACTTTATAGATGAAGCATTGAAAGTTATAAAAAATGGCGGAAGGGTTATCGCCACCACACTTACAAAGAAGATGGCAGAAGACTTGAGTGAATATTTGAAAGAAAAAGGGGTGAAAGCAGAATACTTGCATAGTGAAATCAAGACTATTGACAGAATAGATATTTTGACAAATTTCAGAAAAGGGAAATTTGACTGTATTGTCGGTGTGAACCTGCTTCGTGAAGGGTTGGACTTGCCGGAAGTGGAATTTATCGGTATTTTGGATGCCGACAAGGAAGGTTTTTTGCGTTCAGATACTTCGCTTATTCAAACTATCGGCCGTGCGGCGAGAAATTCGGCTGGGAGAGTGGTTTTGTATGCCGACAATATGACAGGCTCAATGCAACGCGCATTGGACGAAACAAATCGCAGAAGAGAAAAGCAAATCGCTTACAATACAAAGCACGGGATTACACCAAAGACTATTTTAAAGAAAATCCATGATATCACAGAGCATTTGCGAAGCGATCATGACAGAGCGGTGGCCGAGCTTTTGAAAATCGATAGGGAAGTCATGGGAAAGAAACCAGTACAACTTGTGAGACAAAAAGAAGCACAGATGAATTCGGCTGTTAAAATACTGGACTTCGAGACAGCTGCGATTCTACGGGATGAGATAGCACAATTGAAAGAGATGACTGCTGTTAAGAAAGGTAAAAAAAGCAAATAGGAAAAGATATGTTATAATTTCTCCATTATGATAGAGAAAAAAACAAATAGGGTATTAAGTATACTCTTTTTATTAAAAGTAATTCCGATTTTCTATTTTATACTTTTTATAGTGGCTCCATTTTTATATCCGGAATATTTCCCTTGGATATCAAATATTAAACTTTACCTTGTGGCCACGATCGCAATGCTCATTTATCAAACAATCATTTTCATACTGGCTGAAGTATTTAGAAAACAATCCTTGTGGATGCATATAGGCTATGTTTTTGCTGTATTCTATGGGCTTTTTATTTATCTCACGGGAGGTCTCGATAGTACCTTTATGTTTGCAATGGTGTTCATACCGATAATTTCCGCAACATATTTAAATGAGAGACTTTCAATAAATACTGGTTTATTTACGATTCTGGTCATGGTATCTACGATTTTATTTGATAAAAACAGACTAGATCCGGTTTATGTTATCAAATATTTAATGCATATTGCCGTTTATTCTTTGATGGTCTTTTATTTATACAAAATAGTCAAAGAAGTTATGATGCAACGCTTTGAAAAAGAGAGATTGAAAAGACAGTTTGTAGAATTGAGCGAGCTTGATAATGTTAAACAAATCTTTCTCACAGCAACATCGCATCAGCTCAAATCACCGCTTGCAGGTGCCAGGTGGGCATTAGACACCGCCATACAAAACAAAGACTGCGCAGATATCAAAATTTTGACAGAGGGAAGAGAAAGGGTTGTTCAAGCTATAAATATAATTGAAGAGATGATAAAAACCGCCGAATATGATCTGGGCGATAAGAAAATAATCTTGAATAAAGAAAAGATCACTTTAAATTCTATCGTGGAAAAGATAATCTCAAATCTCGCTTATCTAATACAAGGCAGTGCAATTAGCTTAATATTAAACATAAAAGAAGGGGTGGCTGTTTATGGTGACAAGAAAGTATTGGATCTTGCTTTAGCAAATATATTCGATAATGCGTTCAGATACGCTCCAAAAAGTAAGGTCACAGTTACTATTAAAAAAGAAGGACAATATGCAAAGTTGACAGTGGAAGACAACGGCATCGGCATAGATTCGGCAGATCAAGAATATGTCTTCCAAAAATTCTTCCGTGGCAAGAATGCTTTAAGACTTGATCCAAACCAAAGTGGAGTCGGTCTTTATGCCACAAAGAAGATAGTGGAAATGCATGGAGGTAGTATAAAAATATCTTCTATCTTAGGAAAGGGCACTAAAGTTGAAGTGTTTTTACCATTAGACTAAATATTTCTATATTGTTATAATAATCTCAAATGAGTCGACTTGAAGGTAAAAAAATATTGATAGTTGAAGACGATAAATTTCTTAGTGAAATGTTGGCAGGTAAACTCTTAGCCGAAAAGGCTCTTGTGGCCCGCGCCCCAGATGGTGAATCTGCTATTGAAATGGCAAGCTTAAACAGATACGACCTTATACTTCTGGATATTCTTCTTCCCAAAAAAGATGGCTATACGGTGCTAAAAGAATTGAAGGCCGATGAAAAAGCCAAAGAGATAGATGTGATAATACTCTCAAACTTGGGACAAAAAGCGGACGTAGATATGGGTGTCAAACTCGGTGCAAAAAAATTCTTGGTCAAAGCGCTTCTTTCTATAGACGAAATCGTTGAGGGTGTCGTAGAAGATTTGAAATAATTTGCCAAAAGTCTAAACTAGTATATTATTCGTATATACCCCTAAGGAGTGAATCCAAGGGGCATTTGATGTATTATGAACCCCGTAAAGAATTTTGGGGATAGTACATAATATTTCTAATATTTGATAATTAAATTAATATCCGCATGGCAAAAATAAAAGAAAGCGAAAATTCACACGGGGCAAGAACAAATAAGGCTGTTTTTGATGAAAAATCCGAAAAAATTATTGTAAAAGGTGCGCGAACACACAATCTGAAGAACATTACAGTAGAAATGCCTCGCAATAAGATGATAGCTGTCACAGGGCTTTCCGGTTCGGGAAAGTCGTCTTTTGCCTTTGATACTATTTTTGCAGAGGGTCAACGCAGATATGTGGAGTCACTTTCTTCTTATGCCAGACAATTTTTACATCAAATGCAGAAGCCGGACGTAGATGAAATCATCGGTCTTTCCCCGGCAATTTCAATAGATCAAAAATCCCGCTCAAATAACCCTCGCTCTACTGTCGCCACAATCACTGAAATCTACGACTATCTTCGTATTCTCTACGCTCGTATCGGCAAACCGCATTGCCTCATCTGTGATAGAGAAATTAAAAAACTTTCAAAAGAAGAAATCTTGGAGACTATTTTAAATAATGTATCAAAACTTAGGCCGACACAAAAGAAAGAAATTCTTGGTGTAGATATAATATCCGATAAAATACGAGTCTTTTCACCGCTTGTTGTCGGCAGAAAAGGTGAATACTATCAGCTTCTTTATGATCTACTTGAAAAAGGTTATGAACAAGTAAAGATAGACGGGGAGATCAAGAAGCTTCGCAATCAGATAATTATCGCGAAAAATAAAAAACACGACATAGATGTGCTTGTGGATGAATTCTATGTTTCTGAATTCAAGGACAAGCAAAAGACCGACGCGACAAGACAAAGGCTTAGTGACGCCGTAGAAAAAGCCATAGAAGAATCGAAAGGACTTCTAAAAATAGAGACTCCTGAAGGCGAGAAAATGATTTCCGTGAAATTTATGTGTCCTTATGATGGCTATTCATATCCAGAGATTGAGCCGAGGCTTTTCTCATTCAACTCTCCTTATGGCGCATGTCCGGCTTGCAATGGTCTTGGTACAAAGACAATTTTCAGCGAAGATCCTTGCGACACTTGCCACAGTGCAAGACTTCGTGAAGAAGCTCTACATGTGCTTCTTGGTGGCATAAGTATTGTGGATTTTGTCGGCAAATCAATAAAAGACGCGAAACACTTTATAGAAAATCTCAAACTCACAGAAGTCGAAAAAGAAATTTGCAAAGTCGTAGTCAAAGAAATAGATGCGAGACTGCAATTTATGATAGATGTCGGTATAGATTATCTTTCACTTGAAAGAAAGGCTTATACACTTTCTGGCGGAGAGGCACAGAGGATACGCCTCGCATCACAGCTTGGCTCTGGCCTTGTTGGCGCTTTATATGTCTTGGATGAGCCGACTATCGGTCTGCATCAACGCGACAATGACCGCCTTATAAAGACCCTTACAAATCTCCGTGATTTGGGAAATACTATTATTGTGGTGGAACATGATGAAGACACTATGTATTCTTCAGACTATATCATAGACATCGGCCCGGGCGCTGGAGTGCACGGTGGGGAAGTCGTGGTCTCTGGATACTTGGAGGAGCTTCTCACAGCAAAAGACAATAAAAGTGATTCACTTACTCTCGCATATTTGCGTGGTGAGAAGAAAATAGAAAAGCCGAAGAAAAGGCGCGACCAAGACAAAGGTGCGATAAAGATCCGTGGTGGAAAAATATTTAATATTAAAAATATGAATATTGATATTCCGCTTGGTAAATTCGTCTGTGTCACTGGCGTATCTGGCTCGGGCAAATCATCTCTTGTTTATGAAATATTGCATAAAAACTTGCAGGCGAGAGTTGATAGAAAATACAGGACAAATGAAACTCACCACTGCGCATCTTTCACTGGTTCAGAATATGTCGGGAGGACTATTATGATAGATCAGTCGCCGATAGGCAGAACGCCAAGGTCAAACCCTGCCACATACACCGGCGCATGGACTCATATAAGAGATATGTTTTCGGCAACTACGGAAGCGCGTGAAAGGGGATGGAAATCAAATCGTTTTTCTTTCAATGTAAAAGGTGGCAGATGCGAAGCTTGCGAGGGGAATGGCACTATCGCTGTGGAAATGCATTTCTTGCCGACAGTTTACGTCCCCTGCGATGTCTGCAATGGCAAAAGGTTCACAAAGGAAACGCTGGAGGTGAAATACAAAGGCAAAAATGTTCATCAGGTGCTTGAGATGACTGTGGAAGAAGCACTCAAATTCTTTGAGGACATTCCTGCGATTTTTGACCGCTTGCATGAGATGAATGAAGTCGGTCTTGGATATTTGAAACTTGGTCAGAGTGCCACGACGCTTTCTGGAGGTGAGGCACAAAGGGTAAAAATCTCTACCGAACTTTACAGGCCAAATCTGCACAGAACAATGTATCTTTTGGACGAGCCGACCATCGGACTTCATTATGAAGATGTAAAAAAGCTTATTGAAATTTTACAAAAACTTGTAGATGCTGGAAACACCGTCGTCGTGATAGAACACAATATGGATCTCATAAAATCCTCCGACTATATTATCGATATTGGCCCCGAAGGAGGCGACAAAGGCGGGGAAATAGTGGCAAAGGGAACGCCAGAGGATGTCGCCAATAATAACAAATCGTATACTGGGCATTATTTGAAGAAAGTTCTTAAAAAATAAAAAGGAGAACAGTAGTGTACTGTACTCCTTTGTGAGACAATTCATTTTACCTTTGTAGACAGAAGTAAGGCAAAACAAGCTGCCAGAAACAACATCCATAAACCCAGTGGCATCATTTTTCTGAAAAACGACAACCTACTGAACTTGCCCCCGTAGAAAAGAAAGTCTATGAGGCCAAGTACAATAATGATTGCCCCGACCACAAAGATAGACCAAGCAAAGACCTTTATAATCATCGTAATCTCCTTCCTTTTGTTTGTATTGTCTAAAGCTCCATCCCCATCTCTATTTCAGGGACACTACTATTATTGTCATTGTACCATCCGTCATTGTTAAGATAGAGGTATCCGATCACAAACGGTGAGACAATGAATGTGATGCCAAATGTCCATAGGGCATTTGTGAATTTTGCATCGACTTGCCAGAAGGCGATACAAAAAGCGATAACGCCAGCAAACAAAGAACCGATCAAAACATCTTTCAACTTCATTTTTCCTCTCCTTATTGAATTGTTTGTTCTTTCTGCTAGTATGTAATCACAATAGACATGCAAAGTCAAGATTTAAAAAAACACAAACTACCCGATACGCCTGGCATTTATTTCTTCAAAAAGGGGAGGGAGATTTTTTATATTGGAAAAGCGACATCTCTTCGCGATAGGGTAAAAAGCTATTTTAGTAATGATCTTATCGCCACTCGCGGTCCGCTTATTGTAGATATGGTTTTTAAGGCGGACAAAATCACTTTTCAAAAGACTGACTCTATCCTTGAAGCACTTATCCTAGAAGCCGAACTTATAAAAAAACATAAACCGAAATACAATACAAAAGAAAAAGATGATAAAAGTTATAATTTTGTCATTATTACAAAAGAGGACTTTCCAAGAGTTTTGATAGAAAGAGGAAGAAGTTTAGATTTTCCAAGGAGAGACCTTTTTGCAGATCCAAGGTCTCTCCTTGATAAATCAAATATGACTAGCTGGAAAAGGTTCGACCTTAAATCTCAAAAAAGGTCGAACCTTGAGGAGCCAGTCCAGCGTATTTTTGGACCTTTTCCACACAGCACCCAACTCAAAGAAGCTGTGAAAATTGTTCGCAAAATTTTTCCATTTCGTGATAGATGCACTCCAAACCAAGGCGAGCCTTGCTTCAATAAACAAATCGGACTTTGCCCCGGAGCTTGCGACGGGAGCATTTCAAAAGTTGATTATAAAAAAATAATTAAAAATATTATTTTATTTTTTGAAGGTAAAAAGACAAAAATCATAAAAAATCTTGAAAAAGAGATGAAGGCCTTGGCGAAAGAGCAAAAATTTGAAAAAGCTGGAGAAATTAAAAAGACAATTTTCGCATTAAATCATATTCAGGATGTCGCTCTCCTAAAAGCGGAGGATTTCTCTGGGAAAAGGTTCGACCTTAAATCCCAAGAAAGGTCGAACCTTGAGGAAAGAAAAATCCTCCGTATCGAAGCCTACGACATTGCCCACATCAGTGGCACAGCCAATGTCGGCGTTATGGTAGTGCTAGAAGACGGCGAGCCAGCAAAAAATGGATATAGAAAATTCAAAATAAGAGAAAGTAAGCAAAATGATATTGCCGGTCTAAAAGAAATATTGGAGAGAAGACTCGCTCATGAAGAATGGGCTTTTCCACAAATAATAGTTGTGGATGGAGGAAAAGCCCAGATCAAAGTCGCTAGGGAAGTCGTATCTCGTTTACTTGGCTATCGTATAGCCAAGTTGGAGGTGGTTTCGGTACTTAAAGATGAAAGACATAGGCCAAAGGCGATATTGGGGGATAAAACTATCACTTCCAAATATTCAAACGACATTCTACTCGCAAATAACGAAGCTCATAGATTTGCCATCAAATATCATCGCAAAACCCTCGCCAAAAAGTCCTTGGTTTGACGACAATATTTATTATGCTATTTTATAAAGAGCAGATCTTTTGATGTTGAGGGATAGCGGTCGTGAGCATGCTTGCTTTTATCGTGCTGTCGAGCGATTCATGACGGGTTAAGGCAAAACAGAATTGCTGAACAGCAGAGCCTGGATTCCGTCAGGTGGATCCACTGCTGGTAGCTATCTGGCCTGACATGCATCTGACACCTCGCAGAGTACGGACAAGGAGCTCACGATCGCTCTCCTCAACATCATACTTTTCCCAAGCTATCCGCCCCTAGCAATTGCTATGTGGGCGGACTTTTTCTTTTCCCAAATTTTACATTATTTGATATAATCTTCAGTATGAATCGAGTAAAAGTTGCAATATTACGCGGGGGCACTAGTGGCGAGCATGAAGTCTCTTTGAAGACTGGAAAGTCGGTGATGGAAAATCTACCACATAAATATATTCCGATAGATGTTTATATAGATAAAAAAGGTGTCTGGCATATAGATGGCGCTCCCGTAAAACCAGAAAAAGTATTTGCCGATGCGCATGTCGTCTTCAATGCAATGCACGGCACTTATGGCGAAGACGGCAAAGTCCAACAGCTTTTGGAGCATTTTGGAATCCCTTTCACCGGCTCTGGCGCACTCGCTTCGGCCATCGGTATGAACAAAATCCTTTCCAAACAGATTTTCAAACAACACGGCATCAAAACTCCACTTCATACGACGATCTCGCTCGGCGAAGAAATACACGATTTTTCAAAAAGGCTTTTCAAATCATTCCCCATACCTGTCGTCATCAAACCAAACAATAGCGGTTCATCTCTTGGGGTGACGATAGCAAGCACGATAGCTGGCATAGAAAAAGGTATCGCTGAAGCATTCAAACATTCGGACACTGTGCTTATAGAAGAATTTATAAAAGGTAGGGAAGCGACATGCGGGGTGATAGACAAATTCCGTGGCAAAGATGTCTATTCACTTTTGCCGATAGAAATAAAGAAGCCAAAAGATGCCGAATTTTTTGATTTTAATTCAAAATATAATGGCAAGTCGGAAGAAATCTGCCCAGGAATATTCAGCATAAAGGAAAAAGAAGAAATCCAGCGTATGGCTGAGGAGGCGCACAAGGCCCTCGGGCTCAAGCATTATTCTCGCTCAGATTTTATCGTCACGCCGAGAAGAGGGGTTTATATCTTGGAAGTAAATACTTTGCCTGGCCTTACAAGCGAGTCTCTTATGCCAAAATCGCTGAAAGCTATTGGCTGTTCATTCCCTGATTTTCTGGATCATTTGCTCACGATTGCTATTGAAGAGAAGTAAATTAAGACAACACCTTAAAAACACTACCAACCACTTCACTTGGTCTTTTCACAATAGAGTCTGGTTCTTCATTTTTTAATTTTTTAATATCGTGTATTCCCCATGTAACTGCCACTGTCTTAACACCAACATTCTTTGCTTCTTTTATATCTCCAACAGAGTCTGTAATAATAAGGGTCTCTTCGGGCTTTATATTATATTTCAATAAAACCATTTTAAATTTTTCAATTTTACTGCGATGAATGTCCGCACCAAGAATTTCCTTAAAGTAAGATATGAGATTGTGTTTTTCTAAGAAATTACGAATGCCTATACTCGTCGATGAACTAATAATTATTAAATCAAATCTTCTCGAAAGCTCTTTGATTGTCTCGGTAATACCTTCGACTAATAAACAATTATTTACTCTGGCTGAATATTGCTGATGGAAATCATTTTGAGACTTATCATTTGCATGTTCTTTTCTTATATTCTTGTATAAATTACCTTCAAACCAACCAGCCCATTCTTCGTATTTCAAATCAGGCATCATCTCTTTATTAATCGAATAACCCAATTCTAAGCTATTAACTATTACTCCGTCAAAATCAAAAATGACAATCTCTTTTCTCATAAATTTTAACCATTAATTTATTTAATTATTCTCACCACCCCCTTATCAGCATCCACCTCAACCAAATCTCCATCTTTTAAAACTTGGGTAGCATTTTTAGTACCAATAATACAGGGCTTTTTCATTTCCCGAGCTATAATTGCAGCATGACAAGTAATTCCGCCTTCATCAGTAATAAATGCAGATGCTTTTTCTAATGCTGGGATAAAGTTGGGCGTAGTCATAATCGCAACAATAATATCCCCCTCTTTAACTTTAGAATTGTCATGGGCCGTTTTAACAATACATACGCTTCCTTTTGCCTTGCCTTTATATCCAATACTGCCCTTCAATTCCTTCACCTCCAAAGTTCTATGATTTAATATCGGTCTTTCATCGACGAATTTTTTTGCTTCAGATCCTTCAAGAATATGATCTTCATCGTAATCAAAAAAAACGACAAAGCCTTTCTTTCTTTTCTCAATGCTTCCTATTACATTGAACTTATCCTTCAGTGCTTGTAAGACTTCTGGTACACTCAAATAGAGAAGATCGTAATAAGAAACGCCAAAATTAATAGCAATTTCCTTTACTAAAGTTTGTACGTAATACGACGACTCCTGAAAGAAGTCTGTCCTCTGGGTACGTAGATATACAACATCTCTAATGAGCTGAACAATATCTTTGTCTTCTTTGCTAAAAACATCTATCGCCTTTATGATTTTTTTCTCAATTCCTTCCCGATACTCAATCCTTTTTTTGAGTTCTATCTCAGCAGATACAGAATCAGTTCTAGAAAGTCGCCCTAGTACATCATTTTTAGTCCACGGTTCCCCAACAAAGAATCTTATTGCTAGCCAACCATATTTTCTAGCATGTTCGTCAATTTCCTTATCAGTGGCTTTCTTAATACCTAATCTTAGAAAATCATCCTGCTCTTTTTCCCCGCCAGTTAGATGGCTAGCAGTAGTTATAAGTCCAAGAAGTTCATTTTCTTCCTTTTCACTTTTTGCATATTTCTTTACTGTATTGCGGGCTAATTCCGAGATTGGGTCTTCAAACAAAACCAGATTTTGAAAAATCATATAATTACTAGCAGAATCCAAGTATCTTTTTAGACAATCATACATTTCTTCGGTGGCTAAGTTTTCTTTACTTGTAATTACCTCAATGGACTTTGCGACTTCAATTAGTTGATTGCCAAGTTCAAAACATTTCTTTATTAGATTACCAGTATAAATATTCCCTCCTTTTTTGAATTTATTTTGTAAATCTTCCTTAGCAATCTTTTGATCACTCGTTTTAGCAAAAAAATAATTATTAGTATATAACCATCTTACTCCAGCTCTCCATTCAAGAATATTCTCGACGTTTTTCTTATCAACCATCCCTCTAATTATAATAGACGAAGCAAAATATGGCTCAATCCTCTCAACCATATATTTAAGCTCGTCATTTTTAATATCGGTAATTTTCATAAAATATTGGTTATTATTTTGATTAATTACATAGTATCAGAAAAATCAATAATTTTCTACAAAAAAAGAGATTTAAAAACGATAGTGGTGTTATTTTAGCATTTGCGCGAACCTTTTTTGAAAGAAATGCGGGCGGGATTCGCTTCACATTTCTTTTCGGAATTCAGGGCGGACAAAAGACAAAAATACAAATTCAATAAAGACAATAAAAAAGAGCACACATTCCCTACGGTTTGTGTGCTCTCCTGTTCTAGGCTATTCAGGTAAGCCCTATTACTTCGGGTTAAGACAGAGAAGTGCGGATTTTCTTAACGCTTGTGGACCTGAGCGGGCTCGAACCGCTTACCTCCTCATTGCAAATGAGGCGCTCTACCAGATGAGCTACAGGCCCTTATCTAACTCGGGATAGATTAGCATAAAAAATATTTTACTTCAATCAACATTGATTGATTTTATAAAAAAATACTTATGTTATAATCTATACATAGTATGAACAATCTAAGAAAAATTGCGACAATAGTCCTCTGTGTTGAATTACTGATTTTAATCGGGGGATTTATGAATGGGTCTTTTCAGCCCGCAACAGTCCTCGTCAGTGCACTCTCAGACCTAACAAATCAAGAAAGACAACAAAACAATTTGGCTGTGTTAAAGGTAGATTCGCTCTTATCAAAAGCCGCACAGATGAAAGCCGAGGATATGGCGGGCAATCAATATTTTTCTCATGTAAGTCCAGATGGCAAGACCCCATGGTATTGGCTTGAGCTTGTCGGTTATAAATATGATTATGCAGGAGAAAATTTGGCGATTAACTTTAACGAGTCAAAAGAAGTGACAGACGCATGGATGAATTCGCCGACGCACAGGGAAAATCTTTTAAAAAATTCATATACAGAAATGGGTACGGGTATTGCCTCTGGTACTTATAAAGGCAAAGAGGGGATTTTTATCGTTCAAGATTATGCAAGTCCTAGAGTAGAAAAAGTTTCTGAATCTGAAAATATCTCAAATAATATTCCGACATCGACAGGCACAAAAGTCTTGGGAGCTATGACTCAATTTGCTAATAACACAAATACAAAGAAAATTGTAATTATTATTGTCTCTGTATTAATAGCAATAACCATCTTGTTCTTCTTGATTAGGTTTACAATAAAATATAGTAAAAAACACCCAGCATTCTTAAATGCCCTTCTTGTAATTTTAGCGATAGCGCTTGGGGCTTATATCATATATCAGCTTGTGTTTAAAGAGAGAACATTTATGGCAAGTAGTACAAATTATTCTTCAGAAGACGCGATTATAATTCCTATTGAATCCGAATAAAATGAAAAGGGCTTTATTATACATTTGGTTCATCTCTATTATTTTTCTTACAAGAGAGGTTTTTGCAAACACAAATCAAATAAATGCTGGTATCTTATCGAGTGTTTGGTATTCATCTATCAATATAAATGATCAAGATTTGGTGAAAATATTTGGAGCTATACAAAATCATTCTGACATTACTTTTTCTGGCATCGCATCTATCTTCGTAGATGATGAATTAAATTCGAAAGTAAATTTTACATCTACAAAAGATAGCTTGTTAGAAATAAGTGGACCGTGGAAAGCTTTGGAGGGCCGACATTCAGTACAAATAAAGATTACGGAGATAAACGGCGTAAGTACAAGTTCACTTCTTTCCTTTGAAAGTGATAGAACATCTCTCTCTATAACAAAACCAATAACATTGGAAGTCGTAAAAGAAAATACTCAAAAGATAGCGGAAAATGTGGTGCAGAAAATAGATGTAGTTGCGAATGCTTTGGCTGATAAGATTGAAACATATAAAAAGCCAGAAGTAGCTAGTCAAAGTGTTGTAGCAAGTGATCCTTCAACCGGACAAACAGCAACGACCAAGACAAACAGTGAAATGGTCGGGCAGGTCCTTGGGGCAGAGACAAAATACCAAGCTTCAAGCTCCGGTGGCTTATTCAAATATCCAATAGTTACAAATATTTATAATAAAATGATAGATTTTTTCAGTATGATTGTTAGAAATTGGCAAATAACACTTTTCGTTATAATCATACTGTTTATAATAATCAGGTACTTCATCATTTAAAATATGTTTGACTTTATTTTAACATCTTGTAAAGTATAAAAGGATCCTAGAATTGTTCTTTGATCCTAACCTCAACAAAGGAGTAGGTATGGCAGAAAAAGTCCGTGTCGAGTTGAAGCCAAGAACTGTACTTTCGTTTTCTGAAAAAGATTTCAAGACGGAAGTACAAGCATCGCCCACGGTAAAAGATGACCATAAGTCTGTATTAATTATGGCCATTGATGTGGCACAAAGCGGTGCGGGCGCCCATCCTCGTATATCAGAACGGGTGTGGATAGAGATTCGTAGTCTATACGAACATATCTACATCGGTTCAAGGAAATTTTATCTGAAGGGTGGCAATGGCCGACTGATTATGGAGATGGCGAAATAATAAGGAGGAAGGTATTTACGGGCGCGAACCTTTAGTTCGCGCCCAATTTTTTGTGTTATAATACAAGCAGTTATAAGTATTTGTTTTAATTTTATGGAAAATCAACCATTTTTACCAGAATTTGAAATAGGGAGTCAAAATATCCCAGTGCAAGAAAAAGACCAGTGCCAGTACTGCCAAGATGGTGGTCCTTGTATTTATTGTGATAGAGGTAAAAAATTTATACAAGAAAACAAGGAAGAGTTAACATCAAAAAGAAAGACGAAAAAGGGTAAATAAAAAAGACCTTAGATATTCTTTAAATTGGTCGGGGTGCTGAGAATCGAACTCAGGCTTCACGTACCCGAAACGTGTATACTACCACTATACGACACCCCGTATGATCGATATTGTATCACAATCTTGTGGTCACAAGTATTTTTCCTGACAGAAAAATCTCGCGACCCCGGCTCGCTATTTTCGCCTTTATTACATAAAACAAAAATATAGCTGCGTCTTCCACAAAGTGTAAAAAATCGCAAGCAGTTGCGATTTTTAACCTTTGTGGACCTAGGCGGAGTCGGACCGCCGCTTCGTCAATGCGAATGACGCGTCGTACCACTAGACTATAGGCCCAAATAAACGTATCTTGTGTATCACGAAATGTGAACTGCACCGGGTATCTCTGCCTACCGCAGCGGGTGATTTCTTGATTTTTTAAAAATCAGAATTTCTAAAAAATATTAAAAAATCCTTTCGATCCCGGTCGCAAGCAAAGCAGTTTGCTTGCTGCGGTCCACAAAAATCGATAATGATTTTTGCTTGTGGACCGCACCGGGATCGAACCGGTCGCCTCATCCATGCCATGGATGCGCTCTACCAAATGAGCTAGCGGCCCAACTCGGAGGAGTATAGCTTATTTAATACTAAAAATCAAAATAGAATTTAGAAGCCTTTTGTGATATAAATTATCGTACGGGCAATTAGCTCAGTTGGTTAGAGCGCACGATTCACATTCGTGAGGTCACAGGTTCGAACCCTGTATTGCCCACAAAATTAGTACATGCTTATCAAACATCTTTTTTGTGTTAGAATAAAAGTATGAAAAATATTTTTACTAAAGTTAAGAGCTTTATATTATCCAATAAATGGTGGGCCATTGCTGTCTCGGTGGTGGTAGTTATTATCCTTATAATTATATTTGCAAAATCAAAAACGACCCCGATAGAAACAGTCGTCGTCGAGAGACACAATATCAAAGAGGTTGTAAGCACAACAGGCAATGTAAAGCCGTTTTCCGATGTTGATTTATCTTTTGAAACAACCGGCAGAGTGAGCGATATTTCAGTATCGGTAGGAGATAGGGTATACGACTCTCAATATTTGGCTTCTGTGTCAAATGGGGATCTTCTCGCACAAGTAGAGCAAGCAAAAGCTGGTTTGAAAAACGCCGAGGCCAATCTGAGTGCAACCATGAAAGGCTCGACTCCGGAACAGATCGCTCTGCAAGAATCCCAGGTAGAGAAGACAAAAATCGACTTAATCGAAAGTGAAAAAGCATTAAATGATACTTCTATAGATTCATACACAAAATCAGACGACTCTATCAGAAACAAAATCGATCAGATTTTTGATAATCCGCGCGCACAGAATGTTGAGCTCAAATTCAATATAAACAATTTCCAATTGAAAATAGATATTGAACAGGGCAGAGCGAATACAGAAGCTTTGCTAACCTCATGGGATAATTCACTCACCGATCAAAATATTTCTGTTGATGGAAAATCAAAATTGGCAAAAGACAATCTCAACACTATAAAAGGCTTTTTAGATAAAGTAGCTCTCGCTGTAAATAGTTTAAGTACAGCCGATTCAAGCCTGACACAGACAAGTATAGACACATATAAAAGTGCGGTCTCAACTGCAAGGACAGCTATAAGCACAGCGATAAGTGCTTTGGCATCTTCTGTAAATCAATATAAAATCTCGGAGTCTGCTCTCAAAATCGCTGAAAACCAGCTCATACTTACAAAGTCCAGCGCAACTTCCGAAGAAATATCGTCAAAAGAAGCCCTTGTGGATCAAGCCAAATCCGTCCTCGACAATGCATATGCCCAATTGGCAAAATCCGTAATCAGATCGCCTATAAACGGTATAATAACCAGTATTCCCGCAAAAGTCGGCGAAGTCATACAAGCAGGCAAGACAGCAATCTCCGTCATCTCATACGGAGAATACGAAGTTGAATCTTTTGTCGCCGAAGCTGATATAGCAAAAATAGAAATAGGGGATATGGCTTCTACCACGCTCGATGCCTACGGTTCTGATACTTTTTTCGATACTACTGTAATAAAAATAGATCCAGCTGAAACCACTATAGACGGTGTTTCAACTTATAAAGTCACATTCAAGTTTGTAACAAAAGACGATCGCATAAAATCCGGCATGACAGCCAACCTCGACATAATCACCGGTCAAAAAGAATCTGTTTTGTCTGTCCCGACAAGGTCTGTCTACGCGCTCGACAATAAAAAGTTTGTAAATATCGTCGATCCACAAAATCCTAAAAATATTACGGAAAGGGAAGTCAAGACGGGTCTGCGTGGGGTGGATGGATATATAGAAATCCTTTCCGGAATCACTGATGGGGAAAAAGTCGTCGCTTCTCCAAGTATTTAATCTTAAATCGTGTCCTTCATAAAAATAGAAAACCTGTGGAAAGTCTATGAAAATGACGGGGTTAAAACCGAGGCCTTATGCGGTGTATCTCTTGATATCAAAAAGGGTGAATTTGTGGCGATTATGGGGCCATCCGGTTCAGGCAAATCCACACTTTTGCAAATACTCGGGCTTCTCGATGACCACACTACTGGCACATACATTTTCCTTGATAAAGATATCAAAAAATACAATCAGGAAGAGGTGGCGAAGATGAGAAATAAAGAAATGGGTTTTGTCTTTCAATCCTTCAATCTTTTGCCGAGGGCTACGGTGCTAGAAAATGTCAAACTCCCCCTTGTATATTCTGATAAGCCGGAAAAAGAATGGGAAACCCTTGCGAGAAATGCGGTCATAGCTGTCGGGCTTGAACACAGGATGAATCACGAGGCGACCCAGCTCTCTGGAGGTGAAAAGCAGAGGGTGGCTATCGCTCGCGCCTTGGTCAACTCTCCGGAAGTTATTTTTGCCGATGAACCGACCGGAAACTTGGACTCAAAATCCGGAAAGTCTATTATCGAAATAATACAGAAATTAAATAAAGAGCTCGGCCACACTATTATCCTTATCACGCACGAAACATATACCGCAGAATATGCAGAGAGAATTATAAGACTTATGGATGGGCAAGTTGAAAGCGATATAAAAGTAGAAAACAGAAGGACTCACAAAGATGAGTTCGTTAAATAATCTTATAATAGAATGAAATTAAAATTCAGTTTAAAAACAGCGATAACAGGGCTACGAACGCATAAATCTCGTTCGGCTCTTACTATTACCGGTATAGTGATCGGCATTACCTCCATTATTTTGATAATGTCTTTGGGGCAAGGAGCCAAAGATTTGATTATCGGTCAAATACAAGGTCTTGGTGCAAAAACTATCGCTATTTTGCCTGGTAAAGAACCGTCGGGCATGAGTGATCTATCGACTTTATTTTCAGATTCATTGAAGGAGAGAGAAATGAATGCACTAAAACAAAAGACAAATGTTCCAAACGCTCAATATGTAATGCCTGTGGTTTTCGGTTCAGCAAACGCCATATATCAAAATGAAAAATATGGCATTTCTATTTTTGGTGGTACAGAGCTTTTAGAAAAAATATTCGATGCGCAACCAGAGAAAGGGGTCTTCTATACAGACGACGATGTCCGAAGCGGAGCGACTGTGGTCGTCCTCGGCTACAAAGCCAAAGACAAGCTATTTGGAAATGACGAAGCTGTTGGACAGAAGATTAGGATTAAGAACACAACATTCAAGGTCATCGGGGTTTTACCAAAGAAGGGCAGCTCGTCTTTTATAAGCTTCGATGAAGCTGCTCTCACACCATACACCACAGCCCAGAGATATCTGACCGGCACAAAATATTTTAATAGACTTATAGTCGAGACGGATTCCGAAGTTAATTTGGAAAAGACCTCGAGTGATATAAGAATCACTTTGAGAAATTTGCACAATATTACCGATCCGACAAAAGACGACTTTTATGTCTCAACTCCGGCGGAAGTGGCGGAAAAACTCGGCACGGTATTCAATACGCTGACGATTTTCTTGTCGGCAGTCGCGGCGATTTCACTGGTGGTCGGAGGTATTGGAATTATGAATATTATGCTTGTATCCGTGACCGAAAGGACAAAAGAAATCGGTTTGAGAAAAGCCATCGGAGCGACAAATAAAGATATTCTCACTCAATTCTTGCTTGAAGCTGTGATACTTACCGCAACAGGAGGTTTGATAGGAATAATACTCGGTTCAGTGCTTTCAATAATCGCCACGGTATTGATAAAAAATGTCGGTGGGCTAAACTGGCAATATACTTTCCCAATAGGCGCAGCAATACTCGGTTTGCTTGTAGCGAGTTTGGTCGGGCTTATATTCGGAATATATCCGGCAAGACAAGCTTCAAAAAAGAGTCCGATGGAGGCACTCAGGTACGAATAAAGACTCGCTCGGCACAGCTTTTAAAAACCGCGCATAAAAGTCTGCTGACTTTTTGCTATGCTCGGCCCGTCGGCCTGTGCAATGCTTTTTAAAAGCTGTGCCTTCGCTCGTTTACTTTGCAGAAAGACACTAATTTGCTTTTTAGATATTTTCATCGTAAACTTTATGAGCTTTACAACTTAATAACTTTTAACTTATTTTATGGGATTTTTCAAAAATTTAATGATGAAGCAGATGTTGAAGTCGCAGATGAAAGGCGTTCCGCCGGAACAGCAAGAAAAAATAATTTCTGCAATAGAAAAGAATCCGCAATTCTTTGAGGATATCGCCAAGAAAATCGAGCAAAAACAAAAAGAAGGAAAAGATCAGACTTCTGCCGCTATGGAGGTTATGCGTGAACACCAGGACGAATTGAGGAAGATAATGCAGGGTTAATCAGAACTGAAGATTTTAAACAATATACGTTTTCTATAAATATAAACGTACGCAACCTCTAAATAATCTGGCTTTTCAAACAAGGTGTTTTCTGGTACCATTAAAACCAATGATAGAGCCGGCAAATAAGGGTAATTTTGACTTGGATAAGCTCGGAAAATTCAAGTGGCATTTCATACATAAGAGAAGCAGAACTCCTCTTTTTACTTATATGCTATGGGAAGGTTTGTCTCACCATACAAACAAAGACTTAGATTTTCCATATGAGATGAGCCCTATAATATATTTGGATCAAGAGTTAGCTTTTGAGAAAAGCACTTGGGATAAGAATCTTGTTAAATCTTTAAATGAATTCAAAAAACGACCAGAATTTATAATTGAGATGTTTGAAAAAGCTTACAAACTTAATTCAAATATTGAGAAAATTATTAAGAAAATAAATACAACTAATTTTACAGAATTAAAAGATAAAAAATTAGCAGAATTATTTGATGATTACTCTTCAGAGCAAATGAAATCTTCGGCGTTTATGATACTACCGATGGCTATGGAGAAATATCTGGAAGATACTATCTTTACAAATATTCGCAAAGTCCTCCCTCAAGAGTCTAGCGAAGCTATTCAAGTCATTTCCACATCAGAGAAACAGAGTTCCTCACAGAGTGAGGAGATTAGTATTCTTAAAATAGCAATTAAAAAAAGAGATGGTAAAGATATTAAAGATGATATTGAAAAGCATATATTAGAGTTTGGTTGGCTAAAAAATGCTTCAATGGATGGTCAGTATTATTCTTCCAGTGAAATCTTAGAAAAAGTAGAGGCAGCGATTAAGATAAAACCAGAGTCTAAGCTTAAGGAGATAAAAGATGAAAGAAAGAAGGTAACGGAGTCAATAAAGAAATACAAGGAAATCCTTGGAAGAGAAGATTCAAAAATCCCAAATCTAATAAATATATTACAGGAAGCTATCTTTTTTAGAAGCTGGAGAACAGAAAGATTTTATAGAAATACACAATATCTTCAAGATTTTCTTACAGAGCTTTCAAAAAGACTCGGATTGAGTAATCATGCAGACATCTTCTATCTTTTACCGAAGGAAATTATAAATTTGTTAAACACTTCAACTAGAGCGAATTCACAAACTATAGAAGATAGAAAGCTTGGCTATATTATGTATGCGGATGGTAAGAGTACCGAAATATATTCCGGTTCGATAATCAAATTAGCAAAAGAAAAGATTAAACTCATAAACGTTGAAAATGATTCAAAGATAATAAAAGGCCAAACAGCCTATCCAGGCAAAGTTACAGGAAAAGCCTGTATAATACACAGAAAGACAGATTTTCCAAAAATGCAAAGCGGAGATATTCTTGTATCACATTCAACAACACCAGACTATGTGCCATTATTACAAAAGGCCATTGCAATAATAACGGATGAAGGTGGCGTATTGAGTCATGCTTCTGTTATATCAAGGGAAATGAAAATCCCTTGCATAATTGGCACCCAAACAGCATCCAAAACACTAAAAGACGGCGATATGGTGGAAGTGGATGCAAATACTGGAATGATAAGATTAGTAAGTGCTTCTGAAGATAATATATACGAACCATCCGGTGAACTACTGAATTCAAGAGCAAGACCTAAAAAGACCTGTCTGATTTTTCCTGCAAATTTTACACAAGAATATATCGGGACAGATGAGATGAGAAAAGAGTATGGTGCAAGAGCTCATTCGGCTATATATACTTGGATAGGAGAAGATATCGCCACGGCCACAGACTCTCAGTGTGAATTTGAAACAATTGGAAAGATCATACTCAATAAATGTTTAGATGAAAAGGGGTGGTTAAATGACCTAGTAAAGTGGTCAGAAAAACAGAAAGACACGCTAATGGTCTTTATAGAAAGATCTTTTCCAAAAGACAAACTCTCTTCTCTAACAAATAAATACATCGCCGAGAAGTATACGGAATATTGTGAGAGATATATAAATTTCCATTTAAAGAATTGTCCTGTCTGGTGGGTAGGAATGCCTACATTAGAAAAAGAGCTTGATGACGCTGTTGAAAAAAGGAAGATATCTAAGGATGACCTGATTGTTCTAATAGAATCTTTATCATATGCATATGATTTAAGTAAAGAGGAAGAAGAAATACTAAAGATTTCTAACAAGATTAAAAAGACTGGTAATATTTCTCTGAAAAAGATCCCTGCAAATATAGATAAATTGCTAGATAAACATGTTAAAGAATATTCATCAATACCATTTGGATATAATACGGGCGTATTGTGGGATAAAAAATACTTTATAAATAAAATAAAAAATATCTTATCAAAAGGTGACCCAGAAAAAGAATTAAAGAGAAGATCAGCCGAATTAAAACTTAAAAGACAAAGACAAAAAGAATTACTAATAAAATTAAATCTTGAACCTAGATTAAAGAAAATTATAGATATTGCACACAAATTAGGCTATTTACAAGACTTAAAGAAAGTATTTCAAACAAAAAGTCACCCACACTTACAACTAGTGGTTATACCAGAGATTTCTAAGAGATTAGATATTAGCCCTGATCATTTTAATTTCCTTACTCCACTTGAAATTAAAGATAGTCTCATAACAGGTGTTTTGGATAATAGACTTAAAGGTGAGTTATCAGAAAGAGCAAAAGATTCTATTCTAATATCTCACGATCATAAATATGAATGGATTGTTGGGGATAAAGCTATCGCTTTTGCTAAAAAATACAACCTTATTGTATCAAGCGATAATGTTAAAGAATTAAAAGGTAGATCTGCTTCTTCTGGAATCACAACCGGAATTGTAAAAGTATGTTCATCTTCAAAAGATATTGTTAAGATTAATAAGGGGGATATTTTGGTTGCTTCTATGACCACGCCGGATTATGTACCTGCTATGAAAATAGCCGGTGCTATAATAACAGATGAGGGAGGTATCACTTGCCATGCGGCCATTGTATCAAGGGAGTTACATATACCCTGTATAATAGGTACAAAAAATGCCACTAAAGTTTTAAAAGATGGTGATATAGTAGAGGTGGACGCGGATAAAGGAATTGTTAAAATAATAAAATAATATGAAGAAAATTGAAACAACAATAACCAGAGACCTCTCATTAATAGACATAAGGGCTTGGCATAGTGGCTATACTACAGGAATGCAAAAATGGCTGGGTTGGTCATATTCTGACTCGGTTTTTTATATACACGATGGATATACAGAAATAATGAGGCCACCAGAAGAACACCTGATTGGTTTTAGAGATAAGGTTTTTTCAAAGATCGATTCTGATGAGAATTGGTTTGGTAAAGAATCAGATAGATTTGATAATCTTGTAAAAGAGATTTATGTTTTCTTTGATGAATCAAATAGAAAAATTGATGAAGCACCTGATCCTGAAATTGCTCAAATCTATAAAAAGTATGTCGACTATATAAGTTGTGCAATGTGTCCTTTTGTGGTTATGTTTTGGCTTCCTGTTTGGTTAGAAAACGATATAGTGAGAAAAGAAAAATATGCAAAAGAAATAGAGATTGCTATTGCATACAGAAAAAAGACGGAGCATTTGTTTCCTGGAGGAGCTGAACTAACTAATAAAATTCTTTCTAGGGTTTCAAAAGAAACCAAAATCGACAACCATATTCTCAGGGTATTATCTGGTGAAGAATTAACAGATTATTTAATTGGTGGCATAAGACCAGATACTGAAGAACTTAAAGAGAGGATAAAGGGTTTTGTATATTCAAAGAAGGGGATAATTTTGACTGACAATACTACAGAAAATTTTAGAAAAGTAATAAACGGAATAGGTTATGATTTTGTTGTAAAAAAACACGGCAATATCAAAGAGCTAAAAGGTCAAGTAGCCTGTGGCGGTAAGGTTAGAGGAAAAGTAAGGATTATTATGAGTAAAAAAGATATCGGAACTTTAGAAGATGGTGAAATTCTGATAACTGCAATGACAACACCAGAATATCTCCCTGCAATGCATAAATCTGCGGCTTTTGTTACCGATGAAGGTGGAATCACATGTCATGCTGCTATCGTCGCACGAGAACTTAAAAAACCCTGTATTATAGGTACAAAAAATGCCACCAAAGTTTTCAAAGATGGAGATATGGTAGAGGTGGATGCGGATAAGGGAATAGTAAAGGTAATTGAATAAGATGTTAGACATAAAAGAGTTTTATAAAGGAGATTGGGTTTATAGTTTTACACGCAGAATGACATATCAAAAAATTCGCTTGTATCATTATGGTTATTGGAATACCTTTTCGAAGCTCTTCGGCGTAAAACAGAAATATGAATGTTTCAGGGTTAAGAGCGGTAATATGGAAACATATTTAGCTAAAGATGAAATTGAATCATTCGAGAGTATGGCTATCAAAAAGTTTACTGATTCTAATTTTATAAAAAATGTAGTGACGACATTGGCAAAAAATATTATCAACGACTTCGATAATTATCTATCTTTCCTACATACACTCAAACCATTTATCGCTAATGATATTAGTGACGCAGATTTAATTGATATTTTAGAAAGATATTATTCATTTGAAAGAAATATATCTGCCGATTTCTGGATACTTTTTAACGATGTGGAACATGCCCTCGGTAAAGCTATTAGACAACACCTTGCTTTGATAAATGTGTCGGAGACAGAAGCTGATAACATTCTTCACATAATCTCTGAACCTATATATCCAAATCCTCTTGAAATGGAGTTAATATCTCTCTACAAAATTGCACTATTAGACAAAGATATTATGGAGAAGCACTTAATTGCTCACATTGAAGAATACTGTTATATGCCAATGTACGATATAAATTATGAGCCTAATAAACCGAAATACTATACGGAAAGGTTGAGCGAACTGCTTAAAAAAGACAGAGAAGTTTTAAGGGGTGAACTAAATAACCTTGAGAATAAGTATATAGAAAGACGTAAAATTTCTGATAGAACATTGAATCAGTATAAAGAAAATGAGGAAGTATTTATACTCTTAAATATGTTTGTATCTTATTCATATCTTAAAGATAAAAAACCATATATTAGAGATAAGGGCGGATATTATGTTAAACCTCTATTCGAGAGAATTGCTAAAAAAATAAAATTAACACTCGATCAGACACTTTTCTTAAATGAATCCGAGATTAAATCTTCCATACTTGAAGGGAAATCAGTTATCTCGAGAGAGACACTAGACTTAAGACAGCAAAATAGTCTGTACTTCTGTGAAAATGACAAAATTATCGTTGTTACTGATAGAGACGAATTACAGTTAATCGATAACAGTCTACACAAAGAGGAGACAATAAAAGAGTTAAAAGGTACGGGAGTTGCAAAAGGTAATGTTTCTGGCAGAGTTTCTATTGTTCTAAGTAATAGTGATTTTCTTAAGTTTAAAAAAGGAGACATACTCGTATCTAGTGCTACAAGACCAGATTTTGTGCCACTTATGGAAAAAGCATTAGCCATCATAACAGACGAGGGCGGGCTTTTGTCCCACGCAGCGATAGTGTCACGTGAGTTAAAAAAACCTTGTATTGTCGGTACAAAAAATGCCACCAAGGTATTAAAAGACGGCGATATGGTGGAAGTTGATGCAAATAAAGGAATTGTTAAAATAATAAAATGAAAGACATAATTAATGATATAAGATTTGCCGAAGACAGAGATTCCTTTATTAAGGAATTGAAGAAGATAGAGTGGACACATTGGCTTAATCGCCCATATTCTGTCTTTATGGCAACAATATGTTGGGAGGGAGTAAGGGAAAAGTTTTATTCAAGAAGCGGGCTTCACGGTTTAGGAGCTGATAACTATCTCTATCAATTTCCTGATATATATTATGACGTTAAGTTTTATGAAAAAGGTGTTACTTTCTTTGATAATTATTTCAAGTCACACAAAATGTCAGATCTGTCTAATATCTTAGATATCACTCACAAACGCCACGTAGTAAGTCTTGGAGAGATTATAAATGATAATAACAAAACAATACCACAGAAGATTGCTCTTGTGTCAGATATGGTTAAAGACTACTTATTTTATTTAAATGTCATCCCTAATCTGGAAGAATATTTTAACAAGAGAATAGCGACAGAAGTACCAAAATATATTCAGGGAGACTATTCAAGATTCGTGGGTGATATGTGTATACCGACTAAGAAAAATGCATATGTCTTAATGTTGGAAGAATTAATGTCCGGGGTCCCTATAAAAGAGATAAAAAACAAGTATGGCTGGATGAGATCGAGAGATGGTTTTACTGATTTTTATACTGAAGAAGATTTTGAAGAGATAAAGAGGGGTTTTAAGGAGCCGCAAAAGCATGAAGTTATTATTCCGGAAGAATTAAAAGATTTAGCGAAAGAGCTTAAAGAATTGAATTTTTTTAGGACTGATAGGACGGACAAGTTTTATGAATTTCATGGCATAGCAAGACCGCTTTTTGAAGAAACCGCTAAACATATCGGAGTAAGTTTTAAAGATCTTGCTGATTATGATGCGAATTCCATTATTACAGGTCAACCAAAGAGATATAATAAAAACTTCAGTTACGGACTGATAGATAATAAATATATTGTCTCAAATGAACCATTAATTTCGGATTTCAAAAAACATAAAAGTGATGAGGTAAAAGGCAGAACCGCATTTAAAGGGGTCGTACGAGGCATTGCAAGGATAGTAACCCACTCAAATGACATTGATAAGGTCAAAGAAGGTGATATTTTAATCGCTCAAATGACTTTCCCATCTTTTATTTCGGCAATGCAAAAATCAGCCGCTTTTGTGACAGACGAAGGCAGCATTACTTGTCACGCGGCTATTATAGCCAGAGAAATGAAAAAACCGTGTATCATAGGCACTAAAAACGCCACGCACGTATTGAAAGACGGAGATATGGTGGAAGTAGATGCGGATAAGGGAATAGTGAGAATAATAAAATAAAAATGAAAAATAGTTTTATAAAATATATAACAAGAGATTATTCATTGAGAGACAGGTCAATGATAGTCTACGCTCTGTTAAAAAAGGGTACGATAAAAGAAATATTTTATACAGCGACGATAGAGCATAGACATGACGGTGTTGTGGATGTTTATATACAACCAAAAGACAATGAAGATAATACGCAACGAATAGCAAATGCACTAGCTAAAGATAAAAATTATATTGAAAGCGGCCTAGAACTCGGTATTAAAGTCTCCGACGATTTGCTGAGACTTTGTAAAAGAGCCACTGACTTTATAAGTAAGGAAGAGACAATCAAAAGACTAGAAGAAGCTAGAGATGAATGGGTAAGATTTTCTAGCTTTTTAGAATTCACTCATAGGGTGGGAAGTATGGGCAAGGATTTGACAGAAAAGCAATTAAAAGAACTTGGTGAATTTCACGAGAAAAGGAAGTTGATATTTTTAGAGTTTTTTGAATATTTAGATAAATTATGTCTGGCGGCAACAGGAGAAGACAAGATAGAAAGGGGAGATTTAAGATTTTTGACATTTTACGAGATAGTCTCATATCTTGAAGGCAAAATAAACCCAGATAAAATAAATAGACTTCAGGAAAGAAGAAAAGCCGAGTATGTATATGAAAATAATAAAGGCAAAGAGAAAATCACTGATTTAAATACTGATAAATATTGGAGAGAGATTGAAGAGAAATCTATAGAAAAACAGGAGATAAAAGAGCTTAGTGGTATACCGGTGACAAAAGGTAAAATTACAGGAGAAGTGATTGTAGTCTCTCAAGCAGATTTTAAGGATAAACAATTAAAAGACAAAATAGTTGTGATCAGTATGACGACTACATCTATGAATAATGTTCTCAAAGATGTTAAAGCTATTGTCACTGAAGAAGGCGGCTTACTATGCCACGCCGCTATTTTCTCAAGAGAATTCGGTATTATTACGCTTACTCAGGTCAAAAATGCCACAAAAGTGCTAAAAGACGGAGATATAGTAGAGGTGGATGCAGATAAAGGAGTGATTAGGATTATTAAATAGATTTTATGACCAATATCATTGAAAGATTTATAGATGAACTGGACGGACAAGAATTAAGGCCCGCGATCACGGATTCAAGAGTCTTTGTACAGGCTGCGGGATGGCAGACTTCTCAATATTTCTCTAAATACTATGAAGACAAGCTACCTTACACACTTCTTCTTTTAGTTAAAGGCAGTGGGGGGATGTTATATTTACCTCTTTCTAAGGAAAAAGCTTTAGCTAAAGAAGTATTTAGAAAATACTGGAAAGATGATAATACTCTTACAAAAATAAAAAAGGAATTTAACTCATTGGGAACAGAATTAGATAGGCTATACCAGTCATTTAATTATAAATATCTTTCGGAAAATACTTTTCCTACCTGTTTAGCAACATTTAACAAATTCGAAAGTACAATATGGAATCTAAATGCCCTGGTATTTTTTAGTATTTATTTTGATAAGCAAATCGCCACAGAACTTGTGCGCGAACTAAGTATTAATATATCCGAGGATAGGCTTAATAAAATCTGGGACAAAGCAATCACACCAAATGGAATCTCTTTTGAAAAAAGAAGGACACTTTATATATGGAGCCTTATTAAAGACGGAACTAGCTGGGACAAAATATCTGAATTATGCCAATACTTCTTAACAAGTTATGCCAAGATATTTCCACTGTCTGAAGTTAAAGAACACCTTATAAAAGAATACTCTCATATAGATATTAAACGGGCAGAAAAGTTAATAGGAAAAGAACTTACTCTTATCAAAGCAAGAGAAGAGAAATACAATAAGTGGCTTAGCAAGATTACAAAAGAAGAAGTAGAATTCGTTACTTTTATGCAATTTATCATTGCTTTAAGAGATGAGAGAAAGGACTTCTTGATGAAAGCCACAACGATTTTCTATCGTATTGGTGAAAAGCTTTTCTCTGAAGCAGGAGTCGAAAAATCCGGTATTTATTTCTGGAGTATTCCTGAAATTAAAAAGGGTATTAAATATCTAAAAGATAATTTAAGATTGATAAAGAAAAGAGAAAAAGGATACATAATCCTAATCAGTGGTGATAATACCCGTATTGAAGAATATAATGATTTCGAAAAGAACAAAAAAGATATTATTAAATATTTCAATGAACAATATAAGAAATTACACACAGATAATACAAAGAAATCTGTCATCAAAGGGCATACTGGGTCAAAAGGGCTGGTGCGTGGTATCGTCAAAGTATTAAATAATTTTGAAGAAGAAAAGGGTAAATTTAAGAAAGGTGAAATCCTTGTAACTGGCATGACTCGACCAGAATATGTTCCACTTATGAAAATAGCCTCGGCGATCATTACGGACGAAGGAGGTATCACTTGTCATGCTGCTATTGTCTCTCGTGAGCTCGGAATTCCTTGCATAATAGGCACGAAAATTGCTACTCAAGTATTAAAAGACGGAGACTTAGTAGAAGTTGACGCGGATAAAGGTATTGTCAGAAGACTTTAAATAATATGTCTTTAAAATTTCAAAAAATGTGGTCTGCCGGTATTATGGGTGCTGGCGTCGGTGAGCAAGCCATCTCTTATAATTTTTCTCATAATACAAAGTTAAAAAAACATTGTGGTGTTGTTGAAAAAAATGCTTTATTTTACTTTGAAAAAAGCGTTGGTACACAGTTTTATTTTGAAGTCTCGGAAATGGAAGAGGCAGCAGATTTTGGTTTCAAACGCTTTACAAACAAAACAAAAACTCAAAAATATATAGAAGATTCAAAGAAAGCTATCGAAATTTCTGATAATTCTTATAATGACTTTCTTAAAATAAACATAAAGAGCCTTACTTTTCAAGATTTATTTAAACTATATAAGGAAAAGCTCCGGGCTTATGAAGAGTCATATTCTATTTATCACGCTTGCCAACCTCAATATGTTAGAAATATAGAGAAATATGTACAAGGCATATTGGAAGAGAGATATGGCAAAGATTTGACTGACAATATATATTCAACCCTATTACTTTCGGATGAATTAGATTCATTGTCTTCAGAACACTTGGAGTGGCTTCAAATTGTAAAAGAGTTGAAAGATAAATATTCTCAAGAAAAAGTTTTTACCGAAAAAAACCTGACAAAAGAAGAGACAATCAAAATAGAAAACCATTCCCGTAAATATATATACTTGGGCACAGTAGAGACAAACAATCCTTGGAATTTTGACTATTATATTAGGAGACTTAATAGAGATATAAAAAGTAATTTCGACGAAGATTATATCGACTTAATAGACAAACAGAAAGACTCTAAAGACAGAAAAGATAAAATAATAGACAAGTATAAACTGAGTAAAAAAATCGTCGACATTTGTAATAATCTGTCAAGAATTGGCCTTATTAGACTGCAAATACGTTTTGCATGGACGAAATCTGCTTATGTGCTCGGTCTAATCACTAGTGAATTAGCTGAAAAGAGTGTAGATCAGAGAATCAATAAAGATTCTATTGTTCAATATAGATTAGATGAATTAGAAAATGCCGTAAAATACAACAAATATCTTTCCGAGGAGGAATTAAAGAATAGAGAAGAAGCATATCTATTTCTCTCTAAAAATTTAATCAGTGATTATGGAGATAAGGTACATTTCTACTCTGGAAAGGCAGCGGTAGAAAAAATGAACGAACTTTTTACAGAAGTTGCTTCTTCTAAAGGCGGCATAAAGGGTACTATTGCGTGCAAAGGTAAAGTTATCGGTCGTGTAGTAAAGTTCTCATGGATAGAGAAAGAATTAAACAAGAAGATGGAGATGATGAAAGAAGGCGATATTCTTGTGGCTGGTCAGACGAGACCTTTTCTAATGCCAGCAATTAGAAAAGCTGGTGCAATCGTTACCGATGAGGGTGGTATTACATGCCACGCAGCTATCGTTTCTCGTGAACTTAAGATTCCCTGCATCATAGATACTAAAATCGCCACCAAGATGTTGAAGGATGGAGATATGGTGGAAGTGGATGCAAATAACGGTGTGGTTAAGATTGTAAAACAGTAAAAAACTCTATACGACAGCCCACTTCACAATAGCTCAAAAATGAGTTAATATATTACTTATAAGTTGCATGAAAAATACAGTAGATTTTAAGCCGTTTTCTGATAATACAGAGATGTTTCGTTGGGGACCTATTCCAGCCCGTCTTTTTTATGTTTCCGAATTCGACAATGCAATATTTAATGATTTTCCAAAAGAATATGAGGGTGATATTTGGCCAAAGTCATTGCTTTTATTTAAGGATGGTAAAATCCTATGGCTAAATGATTTTAGTGAATTAAGAGAAATTGGTAGAAAAATCTTCATAAAATACATCTTAAATAAAGAGGGAAGAAAAGTTTTGATGGATAGGTGGAAGAAAGATGTCAAAAGTCTAGAAAAAATAGAGGCAAAGATAAGTAAGGAATTATTAAAAAGGCTCAACAATAAAGAGTTGTATGATATTTCGAGAGAATTCTATGATTTAGTAATATCTTTTTGGCTGCCAACAATACCTGTAGAACTTGGAAATTACGGTTCGGATAGATTGCTTGAAGAAAAACTCAAAAGATACGTAAAGCCCGAGAAAGAATTATCTTCCATTATGGAAATTCTTACCACCCCAGAAGAGCCATCATTTTTCCAGAAGGAAGAGATTGATCTAGTAAAATCAAAAGATATTAAAGAACATACGAAGGATTATTTTTGGCTTAAAAATAGTTATGACGGAGTTGAAGTACTAAACGAAAGTTTTTTCCTGGATAGAAAAAGTAAAATAGACATAAATATAGAAAAGAAAACGACAGAAAGGATTATAGATGCAAAGAATAATAAAAAGAGAGTTGTTGAAAAATACAAACTATCAAATGAGATTGTAAATATAGCGGAAGGGCTTTGTGATGCGATAATTTGGCAAGATAATAGGAAGAAACATGTCTTTGTATATTTACACTATAAAGAATTGCTACTCAGAGAAGTCGCGGAAAGATTTAATATTGATATCGATATTTTAAAAGACTATAGTGCAGAGGAAATATTATCGGCCTTACAGAGACAAGATTTTTCGACAATATCACATAGAAGAGAAAAAGCTGTTGGATATTTTATGAATCCATCAAAGAAAGTACTGTCTACCGACGAAAGCATGCTTTGCTGGGAAAAATATGCCGAAGAGAAAATATCAGATAATATCCAAGAGATAAAAGGTATTGTGGCTAGTACCGGTAAAAAGCCGATAGTCCAAGGTAAAATAAAAATTGTCTTGGATCCAAAAGACCACCTTACGGTCTTTAATAAAGGAGAAATACTTGTAGCGCCTATGACAAGCCCAGAATATATATTCCTTATGAAGAAAAGTGTCGCTATTGTCACGGATACTGGAGGATTAACCTCTCACGCCGCAATTGTATCGAGAGAATTAGGCATCCCTTGTATAGTAGATACTAAAATCGCCACTAAAGTGCTAAAAGATGGAGATATGGTGGAAGTGGATGCAAATAAAGGTATAATAAGAATAATTAATAAATAGATATGCAGAAAAGTGCTTTAGAATTGGCTGAAAAGTTTAAGAAAGAAATGGCAGGGAAGATTACTTCTCAAGAAGGGACTTTTTCTAGTTTTTCATATGGAAGCATACTACCGCTTGGCTTTCCTCCATTTATAAATCGATACTATGACTTCGATTTTATATCTTTCTTGTTTTTTGCTGAAGAAAAATACGGCGGCATTTTCTTCAATCTACCCGCATATCAACAAATGACGATACATTCCTATAATCGCTTGATAAAGTTAGGTATAAAAAATGTACCGGAATTTAACGGCTATAGAAAAGTCAGAGTTGAAATTCAAGATAAATACGACAAAAGTAATCCGGAAATACTTGAGAGTAAAGATAACAATCAACTTTTTGAAATCCTAAAAGAAGCTTTTGAATTAGAGGTGGAGTTATTCGTCACAACCGTATTTTCAGAATCAATGGACGAAGCAATGATTAAATCACTCTACGAAGCATTAAAAGATAAAACGATTGACTTTGAGACCTTTATAAAGACGGCAACCCAGCCGACTTTTGAATCTTTCGTAACAAGATATGACAAAACTTTACTTGAGATAAATAAAGACAGTGATTGTTATCCGGCTCAATGGGTTTTCTCAAATTACTATATAACACCGGATATATCGGAGATAAAGGCGAGAGTAAAACAGACAATAGACGAAAAGGGCGGTGCAGAAGCTATATTGAGTGAATTAAAGAAGTTCTCAGATGAAATAGACGAGCACAGAAAAAATCTAGAGAAATTTAGAGAGAGCTTGTCGGGAGAAGAACAAACTTTATTGGATTATGTTCAACTCGCAATGGAAGTGCGTGATTCAAGAAAAGAAGGGATACAACAAACTCTTACAATCTTAAATAATATTGCACGAATTCTATTCAAAAGAGCAGGTCTAAAGATAGAAGACTTAGTGTTTTCATTTCCACATGAATTATTTTCAGGAAAATATTTAGAGAAAGGGTTTACAGATGAATTACAAAAGAGAAAAAGTGGTGTTTGGGTTTATTACAATAAAGATGGCTGGGTAATCTCTACAAAAGATTATAAAAAGACTAAAGAGAATATTTATGCCCATATCGATAAGGCAGACGGAGAAGTCAAAGAAATAAAAGGTAATATCGGTTGCAAAGGAAAAGCAGAAGGAAAAGTAAATATAATACTAAATGAAAAAGACTTTTCTAAATTCATTCCAGGATCTGTACTCGTAACTTCAATGACTCGCCCAGAATTTGTGCCTATTATGAAAAAGTCTGTCGCTATAATTACTGATGAGGGTGGCGTCACTTGCCACGCGGCTATCGTCTCTCGTGAATTAAATATCCCTTGCATAATAGGTACAAAAAATGCTACCAGATTGCTAAAGAATGGAGATCTGGTCGAAGTAGATGCGGATAAGGGGGTGGTTAAGATATTATAATAAATGGATTTCTTTAAAATAGAAAAGATTATCAAAGATAAAGGTTTAAAACCAACTTCTCAAAGGGAGATGCCTCTTTATTCACTTTCATGTATTTTCTATGGATATACAAAACCAATGTATAAAATACTAGGATATTCGTATGATGCAGTTTGCGGAATAGGGGGCGATGGAAAATTTCATACACTCTTTAATGAAGAGATGATCGCTCAAAAAACCGGCGAATTCATTGATAATAATTATAAAGACCTTGGAGATATAGTATTTACACCATCAATAAACACATTCAATGAATGTTTAGAGAGATTTAAAAAGATGGATGATAACGATCCAGTATTAAGTTTGAAATTAATAAATAACATATATTCTAATTATATGACATGTATTGGAATATATAATTGCTTCTGGAGATATATCGGTAATGAAGCAAGTAAAGGGAAACTAACGACAATCGATGTGGAATCTATTTCAAGACAAAGAGATATCGTTGCTAAATTTTATCCTAAAGTAGAAAGTAAGATAAAGGAATACACTCACAAAATAGGGGAAATGAATAATTTTGACGGAGATTTACTGAGATATCTGACGCAAAAGGAAATGGGTGATTATCTTGGAAATAGACTTAATATTATAGACATACTAAAGGTCTTAAATTTAAGAAGAGAGAAATATCTTTATTTATTGACGATAGATGGATACGAAGAGACTTCGACAGATAAAGACTTGATTGGAAAAATATATGAAGAGTTTTATTTAGTAAAAGACATAAAGAAAGAGCTTAACGGTTTCCCTGCATACAAAGGGATAGTTAAAGGTAGAGTATTTAATAAGATACAAGGAAATAATTCAGACCATCTTGTAGAGAAAGGTTACATACTAGTTACTAGTATGACACACCCTGACGATATCTATATAATAAAAGAAAGTTCTGCGATAATTACAGACGAGGGGGGAATATTAAGCCATGCCGCAATAGTAGCTCGCGAGATGAGGAAGCCTTGCATTATAGGAACAAAAATCGCTACGCAGGTATTAAAAGACGGAGATATGGTGGAAGTAGATGCGGATAAGGGGGTGGTTAGAATAATAAAGTAATTATGATAAAGGATATGCATAGTTCAATTCCAGATTTTAGTGAGTGGAGATTCTGGGGTAGATGGAAGAGTAATGTCTTTTGTAATGCCCAATATTCCGGTTTTTCTCTAACACAGATATTCAAAGATTTATCATTACCACCCGAGTTTAGAGATTGGTATTTAAGTGTAGATGGATATTTATACACTCGCGATGCTGACCACAGAATCTTTGACAAATTTATTATAGACAAATTCCTTAATGACAGTTCCTGGTTTGATAAGCTCTTTAATCTCGCAGAAAAAATTGAATATCTAGCTAATAATCTGAAAAGAGATGGGGATGTAGTTTCCTGTATGAAATTACTTAAAGACAACGGATGTATTACAATGTTAATACATTTTTGTGACAAAGGTCTAGAAAAACTTGTCCCGGAGATCGCGGCTCAAAGCGGCTTGACAGCAGATCAATTTGCAAAAATTCTTATTCCATTTAAACACACATATACAATGCAATATAAGGAGGCTCTTTATCAGCTAAAAATGAGTAAGATTAGTATTGACGATTTTATAAAAGATTTTGAATGGTTTGGAACTGGACGTCTATCGGGAAATGGATTGACTATACTTGATATACAGAAAGAATTACGGAAGACAATGGACAAAGAAAGTGCGCCAAATATAGATATTAAATCATTGGATAAAGAGATTAAATCAAAAATAATTATCTTACAAAAACTTATTTATTTTAGATCTCTTCACGCAGAGCTTGCGGGTAAAATGGTTTATTATCAGTGGGCGGCTCTAGACAATGTAGCATTAAGACATAGCCTAAGACGGGAAGATTTGGGTGTTCTAACTCCGGAAGAAATAATCTATCTTACAGAAAAAAATATTTTACCAATAGATACAAAAAAACGTCTGGATCAGAACGGTCTTGAATGTAGTGGAGTATCATACATAAATGGTGTCTCTGAGCTATATTTTGGAGATGAACTTAAGCAAGTATTAAAAATATTTGAACCAAAATTAACTACAGATCAAAAGATAGTTCACGGCAACATTGCATTTAAAGGAAAGGTTAAAGGTTTTGTAAAAATTATAGAGGACATTAATGACCTAAAGAAAATAAATGAGGGAGATGTTATCGTATCTCCAGAGACAATGCCAGATTATATTGTTGGAATGAAAAAGGCGGCTGCATTCGTCACTAATCAAGGAGGAATCACTTCTCACGCTGCAATTGTTGCCAGAGAAATGAAAAAACCTTGTATAATAGGCACAAAGATAGCTACACAAGTTTTTAAAGATGGCGATCTGGTAGAAGTCGATGCAAATGTTGGAATCATTCGTATAATTTCATAATATGGAAATTGATCAAAGAATTAAAAGTGTAAAAGAGTGGCTGATACTAAATAGTGGAATCTCGCCATATATTATAGGCTATGCACTCAAACAATGGACAAAAGGTACCTATGAAAGATACCCGGGGTACTATTTGATAAGCTTTTGTGGAGGAAGGATTACAAAATCTGGTGCCGAAGCACAGTTTTTGGCAGATCAAAATGAATATCATAAATCGTTTGAGAAGGTTATAAATAATAGAGATATTTTAGACAAAGTATACAAAGATTTTTTAAAGGATGAGAAAGATTTTAAGGACTTTATTGAAGATATACAGAGAGAAGGTGAGGAATATTTACATAATAATTTTAATAATTTTATTAAGGTCTATGATGCCGAGTACATTTCGGCTGTAGTTATAGACGGGGTGCTTGTATATGGTGAGACTTTCTTCAACGAAATGTTGAAAAAATATCCTGACCAAGAAAAATCCTTACGAATATTAATTGAACCATATGGGGAGACTTTTCTGAATCGTTACAGGCAAGAATTGTTTAAACTTGCACTATCTTGTAATCGAGACGGCCATACATCTCTGGAAGACATTTTGACTGATTCAAAGATTGTGAAAGGTCTGACAAAGATTCAAAAGTCTTTTCACTGGATACAAAATAATTATAAAAACGTTTCGGCTTTGTCTATTGAATTCTTCGCTCAACAATTGCTTGAAATTCTGAAGGATATAAAACTCAACCCCAAAGAAAATCTTGAGGAACTTGAAAACTATGCAAAAGTACATCAAAAAGAGTGTGAGGATATTAAGATTAAGAATATACTCGATCCGGAAGACTATGAGAAAATACTTTGGCTGGGTAAAATCGCTTGGTGGGTAGATAGGAGGAAAGAGTACAATCTAATTGCAAATCATTATCTCGGTGCTCACTTGGAATGGTTATGCGATAAATATAATCTAAAATACGACGACGCTTCTTTATTACTACCTTGGGAATTAGACAAGATAGTAGAAGGAAATAAAAATATAGATGACTTTAATATTAACGGAAGAAAGGAAGAGTGTATTTATTTCTATGATATTCTGGGGCAAGAAAAGATGTATTATGGTGAAGAGGCAGAAAAACTCTGGGAAAAAATCAATCCTAAAATTGAAAACTTAAAAGACACAAAAGAGATCAAAGGTACGGTAGCACAAAAGGGTTTTGTAAAAGGTATTGTCAGGGTAGTTATGGACGCACATAACCCAGGAGAGTTTAATGAAGGGGATATTCTAGTTACAGGTATGACTCGCCCAGACTTTCTAAGCCTTATGAAAAAGGCCGCAGCTTTTGTCACAGATGAGGGTGGCGTCACTTGCCACGCGGCTATTGTGGCAAGGGAGCTAAAGAAACCCTGTATAATAGGTACAAAATTCGCTTCTAAAGTCTTAAAAAGCGGTGATACGGTGGAAGTGGATGCAAATAACGGTGTGATTAAGATTATAAAATAAGATGAAAAATCAAGATTTAAAGATATTTGCTGAAAGGAAGATGACGCTTTTTGCTTTAATTGTCTCAATTTGGCAGCACAAAACATGTTTAGAAAACACCACAGGAATAGGTTTTACTGAATCTGTTTTTGCTTACAGAGATAGTATTTGTATCCTTAGCGCCACAAAAAGTAATATTGATGCAGTTGTATTAAATATTTTAAATCAGATCAAGAAAAACAATAAACCATTTACAGCTTGGTATGAAAAAGCCAAGAGACTGAATACGAAAGCAGATGAACTTTTATTAAAACATATTGATGACAAAGTTAAACTAGATATACATTCTTACAATGAGGTTATGGAAATACTTAATGAGAATCTAGGTTACTGCACTATATTACCTTTTTGGGTATTGTATGCGATTAATACTTCTTTGGAAAATGGCGAAAATAGAGAAGTGTTTGGTAAGACACTAGAGATGTACGAGGAATTAAAGAAAGAAACTCGCTACCCGCAAATAGTAAAAAACGTAATTAGTAAATATCTCGATGCAGCAATAAAAACACTGAATATCTCTGAAGAGCTTGCAGAATGTATACACCCAGAAGAATTAAGAAAGATTATTAATGGAGAGAAGTCTGTAGATAAAACAGAGTTGGAGAGAAGAGCAAAATGGTGTGCAATGACACTAGATAAAAACCCACTGCTGGTGAAATTCGACTATACTACAGACAATTATCCATCACTACTATCTGAAAAAATTGATAAAGATATAAAAGAGATAAGAGGTAATGTCGCTTTTGCTGGCACGGCTCGAGGTAGAGTAAAGGTTGTGAATTCTATAGATGATATGAAAAAGTTTAACGAAGGAGATATTCTCGTATCTTTTCAATCAAGCCCAGCGATAATGCCAGCTATAGTAAAATGTTCCGCTTTAATCACTGATGAAGGAGGAATAATGTGCCACGCCTCAATTATCTCAAGAGAACTCAAAAAACCCTGTGTCATTGGTACCAAGATTGCCACAAAGGTATTAAAAGACGGGGATATGGTAGAGGTTGATGCCAACAATGGTATAATAAAAATCATTAATAATTAATATTATGGAATCATTTGATCAAAATAAGATAAAAAGAGATTATCAGGAAATGGCTACGATCCATGATGAGGCTGTGAAGTATATACCTGAACTAGATAGAGATATTGAGACAGCAGAAGGCTTTTCTGAGGCTATAATATATAAAGGTATTCGTCTGTTGGCTAAATACAACAAATGGGTTAGTGAAATGTCTTTAAAGTGGTTCAACAAAAAGATCGATAAGCATGCCGACGAGTTAAGAACAGAGTTCGATAAATTATCACAGGAAGTAGAAGACGCAGAAGGTGTTATCCTGGCCCACCTCTCTTCTGGCGGATCACCAGAAGACGCTGAAAATCTTAAAGTCGATTTACAAAATGCAGAGAAAAAATTGCAAGACTTTATAAACGAAAAGATGATATACAATTTCTCTGAAGAGGAGCTTAAGCAAAGAGACGATAAAATATTGAAAGAGGCGGTAAAAGAGATGACTAGTTTTATTAACTTTCTAAATCCAGAGTCAAGGTATGTTGGTTTTACAGATGATGAAAAAGAATATCTGCAACTCAAATCTGAAGCCAGAGGTCAAAGAAGTTATGCTGAGTTGCTAGATGGTAGTACAAAATTATCTGCACCTAAAAATCCATTGATAGCCGCGGAAGTTAGAAAAGCATATAATAACGCCGTAGATGCTGAAGTTAGATTGAGAGAATTTATCATAGATCATAAGGGAATCGATGACTCTGTAGAGGGAAAAAGAATAAAGAGATAAGTATGATTTGCCTAGTACACTAGGCAACTACTTGCAATTATATGTGGATATGCTATACTTGTGCTTATTATAAGCATTAGTATTTTTATGATAACAATCAAATTAAAAGAGATAGCCGAGAAAATGGGCAAGAGTATATCCGACATTGCGAGGGAAACTGGTCTCAATCGTAATACCATCACAGCTATTTTTCACAATAAAATTGATGGCATCAAATTTGATACATTAGAAAAGCTTTGTTCAAAATACAAAATACAGCCCGCTGACCTTTTCAAAATTTCAACTGAAGAAAAGAAAGTGCAGACGTCACATGATCTTACAACAGCATTTTACGAACCTTATAGACAAGAGGGTGACATTATCCCTTTTACAGCTATTCCGGCATTCTTAGGATTTGAAAGTCAACCAACCGACTGGTTTGGCGATTTTACTACCCATCACTTAGGTTTCTTCAAGAGAAATTATATGAAAGTCTATTGGGACAAAAAGATAATGCTTGATTTCTCAAAGCAGGTATACAAAAGATATAATGACAAAAAAGAGTTAGAAAAATTATTCGATGAATTCAATATACACGCGAACGCTATAAAGAATATATATCTCTCACATTCTGCCGATGAAATATTAAATTATTCTGCGGAAGAAATCGTCAGCTTTACGAAAGAAATATTTGATGCTTATGCCGGCTTCTGGCAAATGAGTTTGTTTATAGATTCATTCGACGCCGGTTTTGATGTAAAAAAGACAGAGGAAATAAAAAGACAATTTGCACTTACCGCAGAAGAAGTCTCTACACTTACCACACCTGAAGTTATGACTTTCAACAATGAACGTCTATTGAAACTTTATGAAATAGTAAAAAAGATAATTAAAAATAAACTCCAACAGAAACCGGCAAAGATAAAAGAATATCTCTCAAGATCAAAAGATGTAGCTAAATATATATTGGACTTTGATTACTATAAATCAAACTACGCTCATATGAATCACATAACGCTAGATGAGATATTTGACGAAGTAGAACAATGTCTCTGCGACAAAGACTGGAAAAAGAAGTGTGAAGAAATTAAGAGATATGAAAAAACGGTTAAAGCTAATATCGACGCTGTTCTTAAGAAACACAATTTAAAACAGAATCCACTATTTTTCTTTCAGAAATTGGTCTTTTGGAGAGAATATAGAAAACAGATTAACCTTATGGGTATTCACTCAATGCACTATGTCTTGAAAGCAATTGAGATAAAAGCCAGTATTCCTTATGAATATCTTAAACATATAGTATTTGATGAAGTGCCAAATGTACTCAAAGGACTTATATCTTTAAATCAATTAAAGAAAAGATACGAGCACGGAATGATGATCTCCACAGTCGGTGGCGGTTATAAGATAATAGAGGGAGCCGAGGCTCAATCAATATCCGATGAAATGGAAAAGAGAATACTCGGGCAAGCACCGGAAAAGATTTTGTCTGGACAAGTGGCTTGTCAGGGTTATGTAAAAGGTATCGCCCGTATCATTCTTGGTCAAGAAGACTTTCACAAATTTAATGAGGGAGAAATATTGGTCACGGGTATGACTCGTCCAGAATTTATCCAGCTTATGAAAAAAGCTTCCGCAATTGTCACAAATGAAGGTGGTATCACCTGTCACGCGGCGATTGTCTCACGAGAACTTGGTAAACCTTGCATTATCGGTACACAAAGAGCTACACAAATGATCAAAGATGGAGATCTCATAGAAGTAAGAGCAAATCACGGGACGGTGAGAATTCTGAGCTAGTGTCTATTGAGATGGATAAAAATAGTGATATAATTGACATTATTAAATAATTTAAAAATATGACCGAACATCCTCCAAAATTTCCTTTCGCAGATACGGACTCTCGAACAGAAAGAAGAGAAAAACTCGAAAAAGTTTACAATACACTTGAAGCTTTGGGTTTACCGTCTCGTCCAGAAATGAGGCAAGAAGAGATAACTGGTAATGAAGCGGTAGAAAGTGATACTAGCCCGATAGCAAGAGACGGCTGTCCAAATGTTATTATTGGATTACCACACGCCGGAGAGTATGCTCCAGAAAGCTTAAAAGATAGGCTGACAGAAGAAGGCACAGAAACTCTTGCGCTTACAGATCTTGGAACACCCGAAATATTTAAAAGCAAGACAATACCTTGGGTAAAGTTTGGTATATCTAGGTTTGTCGTCGACCCAAACAGAGCACCAGAATTTGATTTGGATAAAAAGTATGAGAAGGGGAAAGCTCCGGGCACAATACTTTGGACAAAGGGTGCAAAATTCGGCCCTATGTACAAAGAAGATATGCAACCGACCGCAGAAGAAGCAGAGAATTGGGCGGAGAGATATTATCTGCCTTATTACAATACTGTTATGGGTGCTGTCGGAGCTATGGCAGATAAAAGGCAGAATAGAAAAGAGGAGAGGATTCTTCTTGTAGATGGACATTCTTTTCCTGTTACAGCTGATACAAAGACTTGGTATGATCACTATGGTATTCCTGATCCAGAGATGATGCCAATGTTTATTTTGGGCACGAGAGATGGAGAAGGTTGCGATGACGATATTATAGAAGCGTTTGAAAAAGCCCTGAAAACAAACTATGAATCTTTACCGGAAGATGAAAAGAAATTAATTTCAGAGGATATTAAGGGTGAATTATTTATCAGAAATTATTATATGAAAGGTGTTCACAATGTCAAATTCTGGGGTGGAGCAGGTAGAAATATGGGCGTAAATGCGCTTCAGATTGAATGCAATGAAAGGGCTTATATGGATAGACCAAAAAGCGGTGATTGGAAAGATTTTTCTTATAATGAACAAAAGATGGCTATTATGCATTCTCTCATAGAAAAAACCTGTCTTGATATTGACCAATTATTAAAAGGACAAACAAAGCAATAATATGACGACGAAGAAACTTGGGGCTTTCACAAAAAAAGTAGAAGAACTTGCAGCGAAGGGCAGGGTAAATATTGCTTTTGGCTTGGCAACTCCAGATAAAGAGATATTGGATTGCCTAAGCAAGATGAGTGAGTATGCAGACATTACTTTGGTAGGCCCAGGCGCAATAAAAGACGTAAAGGGCTTTAAATTAGTTATTGATGAAAATCCTGAACAAAAAATCGCCTCTATGCTGGCTAGCGATGAAGTTGAGGGAATAATCAGAGGAACAATTGATGATTTTAAAACAGCCGATGCTTATAAAAAGATAACGGGTGAGCACTTCGATCTTAATCCTGGCCTAATGGAAACACCAAAAGGAGATCAACTCTTTTGTGGCCTTTGTAGTAATCCAGAGGGTTGGAATAAAGAAGAGAGATTTGAAATAGCAAAAGGTATAGCAGAATTTACAAAGAAGTGGGGAGTTGAACCGAAAATAGCTGTCTTCACCGGCGTACGCCATGAGACATATAAAAGGAAAAAAGACATTAAAGATGGTGTTGTAGGAATTTTAAATAAAACATATGAAGATACTGAGTGGATTGTCTCCGAACTCAAGAAACTCGGTTACGATGCAAAGAATTGGTCTATTGATTTGGACTTAGCCGTAGAAGACGGTGCAAATGTCATTGTTCCAGTAAATGGTATGGTAGGAAATCAACTCTTTAGAGCGATCCTGCTCTCTGGAGGAAGGATAATGGCAGCGCCGAGAGTGGTGTGCAAAAGGCCATACGAAGACAATAGTAGAAATGAAAAAGATTTTTCTTTTCATGTTAAGTGGTTAGCAGCTTGGATTAATAGTAAAAAATTAAATAATAAATAAAATATGGAATCACAAATCAAAAGTCCGGAGGCAATAAGAGAATATCAATCAGAAATAATTCTAAACTTCTTCCGCCATGGCGAAAAAGAGAAAGATAAAACAAAGACAGATGAACAAATCCGACTTACTCCAGGAGGCCGTATGCAAGCTAAAAACAAGGCTGAAAAGGGAAGTGATATAGATCAATCTGTGGCTTTCGTCTCTACAAAAGAACGCACCTGGGAAACAGCAGGTTTTGTGATGGCTGGAGGAGAAGACGAAATAACCGGTAACGAGACATTGGAAGAACTAAAAACTAAGATTGATAAAGATTTGGCTTACGGCTCAAAATTCAATGTAGATTCACGTCTCGACTTTTCTATTGGAAAGACAGAGTATGAAAAACAAGCGATAGACGCTTTCACTAAAGGAAAATTCATGGAATTTTTGGCAGATCAAAGCGACACACTGGCAAAAGAACAAGGTTTTGAAGGACAGCTAACATATTCTCGTCAAGCAAAAGGCGTAGCGGAAATTGTCTTAAAATATTTTAATATTGCTCCAAGATGGAATAAGCTCGTCGAAGAAAAAAGTGATAAATATGAACCAGAAATGAAAAGATTCTTTGCTACCCATCAAGGTATTGCAGAAAGTTTCTTGATGAAAGTTGTAGAAATGACAAAAGGCATCGAGGAGAGAAATAAACTTATAAAAGCATTAAAAAATACCGGTTTTGATGTAACGGAAGGATTTGAATTGGATGTTATTACAAAAGCTGGATCAGAAAAACCTACATTACACTTGAAATATAGCAAAAAGAGCGATACACCTCTAAATGATTTTAGTATTGATGAAGAAATTGATCTCTCTGTTGTGGAACAAATAGCTCAAGGATAGGAGACTCAAAAGATATGCCTGAAAAGAAATATAAACCAGAAGACTGGATAATGGTGCGTACTAGGTATATACCAGCTCTTTTTCCTTTGTCAGCATATTTTTCTTGGCCTCTTGGCGAATATTTAAAAATTAAAAGAGGGATATCTCTAGAGATATGGGAAAACGGTCACTTCACAGCAGTAGTTGAAAAAGAATTCTCAAAAGACAGAAATGAAGGGGCTTTTAAAATACTTTGGGAAAATAAAGATAATCTTGAGAAGATAAGAAAAGAGGGCATAGAAGCCGGGCAAAAAGCGGTGGATTTATGTAAAGAATTCGCCGATACTTGTGTAAACAGAGATATTGAAAGCTTCCCAGATTTCTTTGATAAATTCATAATCACTTATCAAGAATTGATGCGTAAAAATATGATTCTGTGGCTTTTTGGTGGAGCCGAGGCCGAAAGACAATTACTAAATCATCTTAAAGAATACGGCATAGATGAGGCACATAAAATATTACCTATAATGGTCAGTCATCAAGAAAAATCATATAGCCAGATAGAAGAAGAGGAATTTAAAAATCTGCTAAAAATAGCCAAGTCCAATGGATTAGAAAATATCAATACTAAAGAAGCCATAAAGATATTCTCTGATAAATACTTCTGGTTTCCATATGAATATGTGGGACCTATAGTCTGGACAGAAGAAACTGTATCAAAAAGAGTTGAAGAAACTTTGGTATCAAAAGAATATAATAAAACTTCACAAAACATTGATATTGTTTTGCTACAAGAAGAGTATCAGGAGAAATATAAATTCTCTGAAGAGACAAACTATTTATTCAAGATAATGAGAAACCTGTCTTTGATGCAGGACGACAGAAAGATGCTTAGTGCCCAAATCTGTTATTATTTCAATGATATAATCCTTAAATGGGCCGCTTCAAAATTAAATCTGACTTTAGATGAAGCAAGGTATCTTGACCCGAGACTGGCAAGGCTCGCAATATCTGGAAAGGATATAAGCATAAATATAAAAAACAGAATGGATATTGTGATAGAAACAAATTCTGATAAAGGAAGTACATATCATGAAGGTTCCAATGCTAGAAAACTTCTAATAAAGTTAAATGTGCCGTGGAAAACCGATCATAAAGATATAAAGGAAATTCATGGACAAGTTGCGAATAAAGGAAAAGTGGTAGGGAAGGTACGTGTACTAAAAAGTTCTCATGTGAATAATTTTGATAATGGAGATATTATTGTCACAGGTATGACGACTCCTGATTTTGCACCTCTTATTAAACGTGCTGGGGGAATAATCACAGATGAAGGCGGAATCACTTGCCATGCCGCTATAATCTCTCGTGAATTAAATATTCCTTGCATTATCGGTACAAAAATAGCAACTAAAGTATTGAAAGATGGCGACAAAGTAGAGCTAGACGCCGAAAAGGGAATTATAAGAATAATATAAAAAAAATAGAGCCCAACTTTTTACAGTTGGGCTCCGGCGGTTTCAGCTCTTTAGCTTAACCACCTTGCGGACCGTCCACTTCATTCATGTTGACGAAGTATCGGTCCACGACGAGATACATTGCGGCGAGGATTCGCTGGAATGTCTCGGTGTACTGTGCTTTGAACTTCACCGGCCATGGATTGGGAATCTCGGCATTGTATATCTTGCCGATGTCGCAACCTTGCTTGATGAGCATCTCGGCGACCAAACAGTCTGCACAGACGACAAGATCGTAGCTGTTAAGATCGAGCGTCGTCGTCCGACGCTTGTCGTGACCCGAGATATTGAGACCAATCTGACTACAGGCGTCAATCGCAAACTTTGCAGCCGAACCGCCTTTCGCAGCATTTTCCCCGACGCCGGCACTTTCACAATAAGTCTTGTACCCGGCGTTCTTGAGATACATGTTGAGTACCGCCGCCATCGCCGGACTCCTGTCGCTGTTGCCGTAGCACACACATAGAATCCGCTTTGTATTTGCACTCACTTTTCACCTCTTTCCACGGTTTTTACCGTTTTATTTCAAATTAACATCTACCCATCCCATTATACACCTTTTATAGTACTTGTCAAGCACATAATAGAGATTATATAAGAATATGCCTATAAATATGAATATTTGGGTAATAAAAAGGCGGGGTTCACAACATTGTGTTCCCCCCGCCATGCCTCGTCAAAACGAGGTCTTTTTTGCCGTATATTCAGATCACGGCGTAATATATTTGGCCGAGGACTTGTCATCCTCGAGCTCAATCACGATCGCTGACCCGGCATCCATTGACGTACTGCCGACAAGGACGAGGTCCTCAAGCGTCGCGTCGGTACCGAGTTGCATATTCCGTGCCAGGATATTGGCGCAGACGGCGTGTGAGGTTATTAACACAACAAACGGCTGCTTTTCATCTTCGAGACCGGAGTCGGCCTCGTTGATGATTTCCCATATCCTGCCCATTGCACGTATCGCGTAAGCTGCGGTCTCCTTTACCACATTTGGGTCGAGGAGATAGCTCGCGAGCGGCGCATACCCGATTTTCTTGAACGCTGCGTCCAAAATCGGATAGGTATGCTCGTGCGGATAAAGCACATCTTCGGCGAAGTGCTGAACCCCATCCGGGAGCTGACCCGCCGCCCGTGCCGTGATACATGCTGTTTCCACCGCGCGCCCAGCAGCAGACGAGATGATAAGGTCAATTTTGTAACCGATCTTTGACCCAATCAACGCCGCCTGCTTCCGTCCTTCCTCGCTTAGCGTGCGGGTAAGATCATGCTGACCCGCTTGCGCTTTGTTTGTGGCACCATGTCTCTGAAACACCGCCACCAGTTTACGTTTGCTGTGCGTCATTTTGACGCCTCCTTCTGTTGTTTTCGTTTTCTACACATACAGGTACCAATCCTGTATCCTGCCTGAAAGGATAGCATACTTAGATATAAAAGTCAATAGGCAAAATTGAGCTATGTTTTATTCACTTTTATCACTAAAAATAAGCTTCCCAAGTGATATATAATTTGTTATAGTTTCCAGTATGAAATTAACGTTGCATTTCAGAGAATTGAATAAAAGCAATGCCGATATTGCCGGTGGAAAAGGCGCCTCACTTGGAGAAATGACACAGGCAGGAATACCAGTGCCGCCGGGTTTTGTCGTCCTCTCAACTACTTTCGATGAATTCGTAAAAGGTGCAAATCTTTCTGAAGAAATAGATACTGTTTTACATACAGTAAATCACAAAGATATAAATAGTGTTGAAGTCGCTTCAGAGAAAATTCAAAGTCTTATCAAAAACGCCGATATGCCAGAAAATATTGCGAAAGAGATAATGTCGCAGTTTAAAAAGTTAGATACCGAATTCGTAGCCGTCCGTTCGTCCGCCACCGCAGAAGACGGCGCAGAAAACGCTTGGGCAGGACAACTTGATTCATATTTAAATACTAAAGAGAAAAATGTTTTAGAAAAAGTTCAGCATTGCTGGGCATCACTTTTCACTCCGAGAGCTATTTTTTATAGATTTGAAAAAGATTTACACGAGACAAAGATTTCAGTCGCTGTCGTCATACAAAAAATGGTAAATTCTGAAGTTTCCGGTATAGCTTTCTCTGTACATCCTGTTACCGAAGACAGAAATCAGATGATTATAGAAGCTGGATTTGGTCTTGGGGAAGCCATAGTGTCTGGACAGATAACACCAGATTCATATGTTGTCGAGAAGGATCCGAGAAGAATTATCGATACAAATATTTCAACACAAGCAAGAGGTTTATATAGAGTTTCAACTGGTGGCAATGAGTGGATCGATATTTCTGAACCAAAAGCATCATCTCAAGTACTCACTGAAAAACAAATCTTTGAATTCGCAGATTTAATAATGAAAATCGAGAATCATTATGGTTTCCCTTGCGATATAGAATGGGCTTTTGAAAAAGGAAAATTTTATATAGTACAAAGCAGGCCCATCACTACGCTGACAAATAAAGATTCAATAAGAGCAGAGGCAAAAGCTGAAGAAGTAAAAAAAAACTAAACTCTCCTGAATTAGCTAGTTTTAATGTAGATGATCAGAAATTTTATGGTCTATGGAAAAATGATATTTTATCATCTTGTTTTTGGGAAGATTGTTATAATAAAGAGATAGCAGATAGACTAGGGCTAAATATACCGGAAACAGGGACGAGCTCGCTTGCGGGGGGTAATTTTATTGTTAAAAAATCTTTAGCCACATTTGTACAAGGTCAGATTAAAAATAAAATTATTAATGGGGATAAAGTTTTTTTTGATAATGCAAAAAAAGTTTGCGATTCAGTATGCAAAGGTGCGATAGAATATGCGGGTACACTAAAAGATAAGAGTGCCTCCTTTAATAATATATTGGAACTTTTCGGTGAAATTAGAAAGCTAAATTTTATATGGCTTCTGGGTGCGACTTTTCTTGTTGAAGCATCTGAAGAAGTTTTAGCGGATATAGTCGTCAAAGAAAAGTTTCCAGCCGATCTTGTACCTGATTTAATACCTCAGGTTATTTCGCCACTGACAATCCAACAACAAGAAGTTTTGAAACTTAAAAAGTTAATCGGAAACAAAACCCTTAAAGAAGTTAAGAAAAATAAAACACTATTAAAGAAGCTTGAGGAACATGCAGAAAAATATGAGTGGATTGAAGTCTTGAACTTCGTGGGTGAATTATTAACCGTTGACAGACTTTATGAGCAAATAATTCATTCGAAAGATGCTGGGGTACATACAAAAAAGGTTTTACCGAAAGTTTCTAAAAAACTAGAATTTTGTGCAGAGTGTATGCACGCTTGTGGTTATGTAAAACAAGTTTCTACGGAATATTTTTCAATGCTTTCAGCCAAAGCATATCCGCTATTTCATGCTGTAGCGAAAGAGTTGAATCTAGAATATCGTCAATTTACAATGCTTTCTCCAACTGAAATACTTTCCGGACTAAAAGGAGAAATTGAAAAAGATGAACTAAAAAAACGAGGAATAAGGAGGAGAGATTTAAACTGGTTTCTATTTGCCAACAAGGAAGAAAATTCTATTGTTATTGAGGATAAAGAAGATATTGAATACTTAAAAGACAAGATGTTGCCTCATGCCGATAAAGACGCGAAGGAAACAAAAGGCGTAGTAGCATATCCTGGAAAAGTCCGAGGAATTGCTAGAGTTGTTATAAATAGAGATGAATTTCATAAAATGAAAGCTGGAGATATTCTAGTGTCCACAATGACAACGCCAGATTTTGTTATCTTGATGCAACAGGCTTCTGCCATAATCACAGATATAGGTGGATTATTATGTCATGCCGCCATAGTCTCGAGAGAAATTCATAAGCCATGTATTATAGATACAAAAATTGCCACTCAAATTATCAAAGATGGTGATGAAATCGAGGTGGATGCAGACAAAGGCGTGATTAAGATTTTGAAAGATAAAAACAGTGAAGAAAGAGACTCTTATATACTTCATTTTCGTCAAACAGATTTTCCTTTTATTTTCACAGATATAGCTTTTCGTCCAAAAAATTATGGCCAAATTGATTATGTTGTCTTACAGAAAGACGATCATATCGCTGGATATCTGAGTAAAGAAGGCCAAAGACAAGCATTTGATCTTGGAGAAAAACTCTTAAATGACAAATTTGCTAATCAAAAAATAAAAGAGTTAAAAAAATTGGCCGAAGAGTTAAAGCCAGAGTCTCTTCAGACCAAATTAGATAAAGTTTCAGATAAAGATAAAATATCTCGATGGAAAATAATAGAAAATTTATTTGATAAAATAGGCAATCTATATTTATACTGTGAACAACCTGTTCTGGTAGCGTTGGAAAACATTATAATAAAAGCAGCTAAAACAGAAAGTAATTTAATAAAAGCATTACACGATTCAACTTATGCTACGAAATTAAAATTCAATAAACAACAAAAATCTATTTTGAACAGATTAATAAAACTCGGTGAATTGAAATTCAAAATACACAACTCTCTTGGTCCGTTATTTGAGATCCTCACTGATTTTATGCAGGGATTAGCTGATAAACATCACATTACGTTAAATCAAGCTTTCTCGCTTAGAAGTTGTGAAATAGAAGAGATCTTGTATGGACAAAGAGTGCCAAACAAGGACGAGCTTAATGAGAGGATGAATGGTTTGGCATTGTTACCATACAGAAAGGTAAGCAACGATCTTTTAACTGGTAACGAATATTTGTCCTGGAAAAAAATCTTGGAACCCCAAAACGTTGCTGAAGTAAAAGGAAATATCGCTTTTCATGGAAAAGCGATAGGTCCAGTCAAAATACATCTTAGTCTTATGAATGGAGCCGATATTCCTCCCGGTACAATATTAGTTTCTGGTATGACCAACCCTCAAATTGTCCCTTATTTAAAAAATGCCGCAGCTATTGTTACAGATGAAGGGGGTTTAACTTGCCACGCGGCAATTATTTCCAGGGAATTAAAAATCCCATGTATTGTCGGTACCAAAATCGCCACGCAAGTTTTCAAAGATGGAGATCTGGTGGAAGTCGATGCGGATAAGGGAGTAATAAAGATACTTAAAAAAGAGGTTGGAATATCAGAAAAAAATAACGATGAATGGGTCTTTATGTGGAGTACGACTCCTATAATGCCAGCATCATGGACTACTTCAGAGGCCTTGATAACTCACGGGGATATATATGGAGAGGGTGAAATATTCTGTTATTTTGATGGATCGGTGATCACAACTTATATGCCTAAAAAACAGCTAGATAAATTCAAAGAAATTGGAGAAAAATACCTAGACGAGAAATATTTCAATAAATACAAATCTAAGTATAGGGTAGCAGCAAAGAAATGGTGGAATTGGGTGAGAAAAATCGAATCGGTAGATTTTTCGAGATATACAAATGGGCAAATAATTAAAGATTATAATTCTTTTATTGATCACGCTAAAGATTCGATAGCATATTTTGGAAGCACTAGGACAGAATTTACTTATAAAGCCGAGCAGAGATTAGAAGAGATTATTAGAAAATATTTTAATAATGATTGGCCGAGAGTTTTTGGTATATTATCAACTCCGCTTTCTCTTGATGATATACAAAGAGAATATTTAGATTGGCTAAGTATTTTATCAAAAAAACACGATGACTCGATTTTACTAAAACATCTATCAAAGTATCCTTGGCTTGTCTTCGGCCAATACGACGATAAAAGGACTCTCAAGTTTCTTGAGAATAGAAAAAAATCTGAAAAAAATACGTATAGACTAGAATATTCTAAATTAAAAGAAGATAAGGAGAAGCTCAGAAGAGGACAGGAGAATATTTACAGAAAAATTGGATCAGAAAGTGACGAAGTAAAATATTTATCCGACTTTTTACAATACCAATCAATCGAGAGGATGAATATAAAATCATATTGGGCAGGATCGTATTATTTATCTAGGCATTTATTAAATGAGGTATCAAAGAGAATTAATATCTCTCTATCTGATATGCTAGATTTTGTTACCCCACCAGAGACAATTGAATTGTTAAATGGAACACATCGTGGAAATATAAAATCAATAATCGTAGACAGAAAAGAATCCTATGCAATTATAATAAGTGATAATAAACTTAGAGTTGTTGGAGCAGATGAAGCAAATAATCTTTTTAAAGAAAAAATTAAGAAAATTATCAATATTGATAATACAATAAAGGGTCAAATTGCTATGTTGGGAAAGGCGACGGGAAAAGTCAGGAAGGTTATAGCTGGAGATTTGGATATGCTACAAAAAAGTATAAAGGACTTTAAAGAAGGTGAAATTCTCGTGACAAGTATGACCCAGCCAAATATGATGGCAATAGCGAGAAAAGCGGCTGCCATCATTGCTGACGAAGGCGGTATAACATCTCACGCGGCTATAATAAGCAGAGAATTAAAAATCCCTTGTATTGTCGGTTGTTTACACTCTATGCAGGTGCTTAAAGATGGAGATTTAGTGGAAGTGGATGCAGATAAGGGGGTGGTAAGATTATTAAATAAGAAAAAATGAAAAATACGAGAAAGATAAAAATATCAGAAGGTGATTATAAAACCTTAACTAATACGATCTCTGGACAAGAAATTGGTACTCTGGCTTCTGAAAAGTGGTTCAAAGTTTTAAAGAGGTTAAACTCTCCTCTTTTTGACTCTCTCATCCGTGTTGGATGTGTTTCAGATAGGGAAGATTTTGGTCTGAAAAATAAAATGGATAAGATAATGACTCTAAACTACGACGTATACTCCCAGGAAGAAAACGCCGATAAAATCAAAGTACTATTTGAAAAGAAGTGCAGAGAAGATTATCGGTATTTAGATAAACTATTTTCAGGGTTATATAAAGAATGTAAATTATTTGATACATGGGCAGATAAAACAAGTAAAATAGATTTTTCTGTTATGTGTGACAAGAAATTACTTAAATATTATGAAAAATATCTTAATTTCTCATTTAATGTATTGGTCTACCTATGGCCACCGCTTTTAGCAGAAGATGGACTAATAAGAATAATTACTGAGGAACTATCAAAAGTATATAATCCAATCAATAATTATGAAGAGCTACAGGAAAGCTTACGTCTTTTAACTTCTTCAGAAACTATTTCAACTATTCAAGAAAAAGAGGAATCTTTGATAAAACTTGCAATAAAAATATCGACTTTTGTAGATGTACAATCACTAAATGAAAATTTAAGCGGTGTTAAAGACAATCAGATAAAGATAATCAAAAATGTTTATGAAAAATATGCCTGGATTCCAGACGCCGAACTTAGATTTAATTATGAGAGCTTTGCTGATTTTATTAATAACCTAAAAAAGGTACTCGGAGAAAATCCACAGAAAAAACTAAATGAGATTGAAGAAGCAAAGAAAAGACTTATTAAAGCAAAAAAACAAATAATAAAAGAGGCTGGATTAAATAAAGTTGTTATTACTTATGCACATCAGGCATCTGATTTGGCGCACATTCGTTTACTAAGAGTAGAGAAACTAGAAGAGGTGTGCTATAAAGTTCAAAATCTATTTTATGAAATAGGAAAAAGGGCTGGACTAGATAATCATAAGAAAATCTGCCTATTCAATTTCTGGGAAATCACAGATTTCTTGCTTGGAGAAAAGATCAATCTAAACAAGATCCTTGAAAGAAGTGGCGGGTATGCTGTCATATATACTAAAGACACAATATACGAATTAGATATAGCAATCGGTGAAAAAATAAAAGAGATAATTGAAAAAAAGACAGAAAGAGTCGATACATTTAAGGGAAATATTGCATGCAAAGGACTTGTTAAAGGTATTGTGAAAGTATTACATTCTGCAAATGAGATAGGTAAATTAGAAGCTGGGGAAATACTTGTGACGAGTATGACTATGCCAAACTATGTTCCTGCAATGAAAATTGCTGGCGCTATAATCACGGATGAGGGAGGTATTAGTTGCCACGCCGCGATTGTTTCAAGAGAGCTAGGTATTCCTTGTATAATAGGCACAAAGATTGCCACAAAGGTGCTAAAAGACGGGGATTTGGTGGAAGTGGATGCAGATAAGGGAATCGTAAGGATAATAAAAGATTAATATAACGAAATAAATATGGATAGATGGAAATTTAAAAAAGAAGACTTTTTCCTAACAGGATCGGCTGAATCAGCACCATTGTTTTATTATTCCTGCTCCATAGGAGTAATCCTCGTTACAAAAGCATTACTCGTCGTCATAAACAATAATGGGGTTTCTAGATGGTTTATTGAAAAGCGTGCAAGCGAAGGACTTATGAAATATTGGGTAAGCGTTTCAAAAGAATTTGTAACAAAAAGATTCATATCTTGGAAAGAGAAATGGCAGAAAAAAGAGAATTATTTATTTAATATTACAAATAAGCCAATAAAAGACTGGAAAGAGATGTGGAAAGAAGTAGATACCCTTGCTGCAGAGTTTTGGATGGAGTCTTACTTTGTTGAATCTCTAGATCCTTTCGCTGAAGAAATCGATAAGCAAATCTCCGAAGAGTTAGAAAAAGTTGGGATAGATAAAGAGCATATTCATGGGTTGATTGCGACGATAGAGCCGACTAGGACACAGAAAGCGGCGATTGATTTTGAATTAGTTCTTCAAGGGAAGATGACGAAACAAGAATATATCAAAAAATATTGGTACTATAAAGGAAGTTGGATTGGCGGAGAAGTTCTTACAGAAAAGATGCTAGGGGCAGACTTCTTACCTAAACCGGTTCCAACAGATTATTTGAAGAGAGAAGCTGAACAACAAATGCTTCTCCCAAAACTCAGTGAAAAAACGCAAAATCTTATTCATCTTCTTCAGATTTTCACTCTGTGGAGAGAAGAGAGGAAAGTATATATGCAAATGATGAGTGTTTGTTATAGCACGATAATACACGAAGCATCAAAAACAGAGGGGGTCTCTTACAATGATCTTATTTGGGCAAGACCAGAGGAAATTGAATTACTTAAAAAAGATAATGATTTTATCTTGAAACGTAAGAGACAAAGTGTCTTTCTAATATCGCCACAGTACAATCCTCCCAAATTACTTACAGAAGATAACGCCCTGGAAGTGATAGAAGGGATGACGTCAAAAGACAAAAATAAAATCGCGAAAGGCACAGTCGCCTGTAAGGGTGTCGTGCAAGGCATCGCAAAAATTGTATTGAAAGAACACCAATTCGGAAAATTTCAAAAGGGGGAAATTCTTATAACAACAAGTACTCGCCCAGAATTTTTACCAATAATGAGCCTCGCTTCTGCAATAGTGACAGACGAAGGAGGTCTAACATCTCACGCGGCTATTATATCTAGAGAGTTGAAAAGACCTTGTATTGTCGGTACAAAACATGCTACAAGTATATTTGAGGACGGTGATTTAATAGAAGTCGATGCGGATAAGGGGGTGGTTAAGATTATAAAATAGTATATGAATAAATATATATTTGAAAAAAGCTACACTAGAGATACAACGATCCTTATTCAACAGATTTGGGCACAACAACTCTCGAGAGGAATCAAAGAAAAACTTGGCTGGCAGAATCCATTCTTACCAATAATTATTCACCACATGATTGATGGTGTAGTAGAGGTTTGGGATAATCAGTTTGCGACACAGTGGCTTAAGGATAAACTACTTGAGCAGAATCTAGGTAATCCTGATCTTCTAAAGACGTCTCTTAATGAATATCGAGCCCAATTATCGATTATAAAAGAATATTGGCAAAATAAATCGGCAAAAGACATAAAGGAGTTTAGGGAATATCTGATTCTCTTACAAGAATTAATGTTCAATTTTAATTTGTGGTACTACACCGTGACAAATGAGAAAACGCCAAAACGTATTACAGATGAGATCCTAGACATAAGGAAAGATGACACTTTCTTTGCGTCTAACGATATCTATATAGGTAATACGATTCGTGAACTATTCCCCAAAATAGCTAAATATACAAACGTTATTCTATCTGAAGAGATTGAATCTTTACCATCTGAAGACGAGCTTATTAAACGTATGAATAACTCTTCACTAATTGATGGGGACATTCTTTTCGTCGGTAGCCAAGAAGAATTTTCAAAAAAGTATAAACAATGTAAATTAAATATTGAACGTATAACAGAAAATATTAAGCATGTAAAAGGTCAAGTCGCTTTTAAGGGTATAGTGCAGGGTAAGGTCAGAATCCTTCGACGTAGAGACCAAGTAAAAGATATTCAAAAAGATGAAATTATTGTATCACCAATGACTACTCCAGATTTTCTTCCGGCCATGCTCAAGGCTGCCGGCTTTGTCACAGATGAGGGTGGCATTACTTGCCATGCGGCAATAGTGGCTCGCGAATTAAAGAAACCTTGTATAATAGGTACCAAAATCGCCACACAAGTTTTTAAAGACGGTGATTTAATAGAAGTCGATGCGGATAAAGGAATCGTAAGAATAATTAATAAATAAATAAATATGTCATTATCAATAGGAATAGTAGGTTTGCCAAATGTCGGGAAAAGTACACTTTTCAATGCGCTGACAAAAAAGGCGGTGGCGTGTGAAAATTATCCTTTTTGTACGATAGATCCATCTGTCGGTGTTGTTGCTGTGCCGGATGAAAGGCTCGGCAAGCTCTCTACTTTCTCAAAATCAGCAAAGACAATTCCTGCTGCAGTTGAGTTTGTAGATATTGCAGGGCTTGTAAAAGGCGCTTCGGCGGGTGAAGGGCTTGGCAATAAATTTCTTACAAACATTCGCGAGACGGATGCTATCGCTGAAGTCGTGCGTATTTTCGAAGATGACAATATTATCCATGTTGCAAATAAAATAGAACCACTTTCGGATATTGAGACGATAAATCTTGAGCTTATTCTCGCAGACCTTCAAACAGTCACGAAAAGGCTCGGTAGTATCGGAAGTGATATAAAAAGGGGAAATAAAGAAGCGGTAATAGAAAATGGTGCATTGGAGAAATTGAAAGTTGTTTTGGAAGCAGGAAGGTTGGCAAGTACAGCCTTTGACCCCAGTCAAATAAAAAATCAATTTGACGGGGCAAGTGAAAAGGAAATTGTAGAAGTCAAAAAACTTTGTCTTCTCACAATGAAGCCGATTTTGTATATTTTGAATAAAAAAGCTGGGGGGAAAAATCTCGACCCCGAAAAATCAATAGGAATTGATCTCGGGGCAAGTGAGATTGAAGACCCTCGCTGGACGGCATTAATGAGGTTTTTTAGAGAGACAAATTCAAAATATGTAATAGTAGATGCAGGTATTGAACAAGAACTCAAAGATCTAGAAGGTGCTGATAAAAAAGAATTGAGAGAAGGACTTGGTGTAAAAGACGATGGTATAGATAGTCTTATAAAAGCTGGCTATGATTTGCTCGGTTTGCTGACATATTTTACAACAGGAGAAGACGAAACTCGCGCTTGGACTATCAAAAAGGGCTGGACGGCACCCCTTGCCGGTACAGCGATTCACCAAGATTTCAAAGATAAATTTGTCCGTGCAGAAGTGATTTTCTGGCAAGATTTACTAAATGCTGGCTCACACGGAAGTGCTCGTGAAAAAGGTCTTATCCGCACGGAAGGGAAGGAATATATTGTAAAAGATGGGGATGTCATAGAGTTTAAGATATGACAAGCCAGAATAATAATTATTTTTGTGTCACTCATATATCTGACGAACTATGTTGGAGAGCAGAGGATGCTTATTTATTGAGTAATAAATTTCCTATCTATTCTATCGCAGATGGAATAACCATGACCAAAGATGGTAAACCAGATTACGAAGACAAAACAGCTCCGACACCACCTAGAATTGTAGCTAATATATTTTGTGATAAATCAATTAAATATCTCGAAAAAGCCTACCCAAATATTTCTAGTACAGATATAATTTCGACTTTTAATTTTGCCCTAGACAATATCAAGAAATATTATAGAGGGAACTCTGTCAAACATGAATTCGGTACTACTGCTGCTGTGGTTGTTAAAAAAAGAAATACGATAATCGGTGGGCGCTTCATAGACTCGGGATTCGCCTTAATTAGAAATAAAGAAATCGTTTTTAAGACACCAGAATTTCATAGTTGGCGACAAATAAATGAACCGAATAAAAAATATAATTACATGGGTTTGCTCGATGATTTAACTGAATTTGTTCAAGTATACGAAATGGAATATAAAAAGGATGACTTATTGATACTGTTTACTGATGGTTATGAAAAGCATTTTAATAATGAAGCTTTCATAAATATCTTTAAAAAGAGTAATATGGGCGAAATGCAAAGTGAATTTGAGAGAATAGATGATATATTAAGCAAACAAAATCAGAATGATTACGGAACGGAAAGAACAGCTGTTGTGATAAAACTTACATAGTGAAAAGAGATATTAAAAAAGTATATGTGGGAATATCTGGAGGTGTAGATTCTTCTGTCTCTGCCGGGCTACTCAAAAAAGCAGGATATGATGTCACGGGAGTCTTTATAAAGACATGGCATCCGGATTTTGTAGAATGTACTTGGCGAGAAGATAGACTTGATGCCATGAGAGTTTGTGCAAAACTTGATATTCCTTTTGTCACGCTTGATCTTGAAAAAGAATATAAAAGAGATGTGGCCGACTATATGATAGCTGAATACAAAACCGGTAGGACGCCAAACCCGGATGTAATGTGCAATAAATATGTAAAATTTGGTGCTTTCTTTGATTGGGCTATGGAGCAAGGGACGGATTTTGTGGCGACAGGGCATTATGCAAAAACTAAATATGTCCTACCAAAGGACTCATCCTTGGAGCACGGGTTGGCTCCCCAGCGGGAAGCCACCCTCAAGTCTCGGCCTCGCTCGTCTGCTTCAGAAAGCAGACACCCTGCCCACTCGGCCTGCGAAGTCTCCAAAGATGAATCCTTTGATAGGACATTACTACTCGCAGGGAATGATAAGAATAAAGATCAGTCGTATTTTCTTTGGACACTTACGCAAAAACAGCTTTCCAAGACACTTTTTCCTGTTGGAGATATTGAAAAGCCGGAAGTAAGAGAAATTGCGAAAAGGCTAGGGCTTTCAACTTCAGACAAAAAAGATAGTCAGGGTGTGTGTTTCTTGGGCGAAATAGATATAAAAGAATTTTTGAAAAATTATATAAAAGAAAAGAGTGGGGAAGTCTTAAATGAATCGGGGAAGATAATCGGAGAACATGATGGAGCCTTTTTCCTAACTATCGGCCAAAGACATGGTTTCAAAATTACAGAGAAAACTCCAAATGATTCGCCATATTATATAGTAGATAAAAATATTGAAAAAAATACGATACTAGTTTCCCAAGATAAGAATAAGATAAAAGAAAAAGAGTCAAAAATTGTTCATATAAAAAATGTAAATTGGATTTACGAAAAGGCACCAGACTTATCAAAAATATATTCAGCAAGAATAAGATACAGGCAGCCGTTGGAGGAATGCAGGATAGTCAAGAGTGGTGAAGGTTTTGAATTGTATTTTACCAATCCCCAAAAAGCTATTACGCCGGGGCAATCTGCCGTGATTTATGATGGGGAAGTGTGTCTCGGAGGAGGGATAATCCGCTAGTATCTTAAAGCTATTTTATGTTATCATAAGGTCATGCCCGAAATATACATCGTAAAATCAAATGGCGAAAAAGAGCTTTTTGATTATAAAAAACTCGAAACTTCTCTTAGAAAATCTGGAGCAGATGATGGAATTGTAAGAAAAATAATATCCGATATCGGCACAGAAATAAAAGACGGCATGACGACCGCCGAGATTTATAAAAAGGCCTATTCTTTTTTAAAAAAAACACATAGACCGACAGCACTCCGATATTCTCTCAAAAAAGCCGTGGCACAACTCGGCCCAACAGGTTTTCCGTTTGAAAAATTCATTGCCGAGATATTCAAAGCCGAGGGATATGAGACAGAAACAAATAGGATTGTTAAGGGAAAGTGTGTTGAACATGAGATAGATATTGTGGCATGGAAGGAGGGTGAGCTTATTATGACTGAAGCCAAATTCCACACAGATTTTAGTCTCAAATCAGACTTAAAAATAGCTCTCTATGTGAAAGCAAGATATGATGATATTTTCGGCCAGAAATATGTGTTCGGCGGAAAAGAACGTGAGCTTACAGAGGGCTGGATTGTTACAAATACCAAATTCAGCTCCATGGCAATTCAATATGACCAGTGCCAACCCCAGCTTAAGCTTGTTGGTTGGAATTATCCTTATAATAATAACCTACATAACATGATAGAAAGACATGAACTTATTCCGCTTACCGCGCTTACAACGATCAATACCGCTGAAAAAAACATGTTTTTAGCACGAGGAATCATCCTTTCAAAGTCTCTTCTCGACGAACAACTTTTGAAAGATCTGAATTTTGACGATAAAAAAATCAGAGATATTAATCTGGAAATAGAGGAGCTTTGTAAACACTGTAGAATCCAGACAAAAAAATAAATGGCTTTTGAATACAAGAAAAGGACAAGAGGTTTATATGATCCAAACGACAAGGAGCCTTTTCGTCTTTCTCGTTCTAAAATAGATCTCTTCGTACAGTGCCCAAGGTGTTTTTACATGGATCAGAGATATGGAGTTGGCAGACCAGCTTCTTTTCCATTTACACTAAATAATGCGGTAGATCTTCTAATGAAAAAAGAGTTTGATATTCACCGATCTGCTAAAACCCAGCATCCGCTGATGAAAACTTATGGCATAGATGCCGTGCCATACGATGACCCTCGTATGGAGGAGTGGCGCGATGCTATGCGAAGGGGAATATCTTGTCTTCACAAGCCAACAAATCTAATTTTACGTGGAGGTGTAGATGATATTTGGATAAATAAAGCAGGTGAGTTGATTGTAGTAGATTACAAAGCTACAAGCAAAGATGAGGAGATTACTTTAGACGACGAATGGAAAGACGGTTATAAACGCCAAATGGAAATATATCAGTGGCTTTTCAAGCAAAATAATTTTAAAGTCTCTGATACCGGGTATTTCGTATATGTAAACGGCAAAACAGACAGAAAAGCTTTTGATGGTAAGCTAGAATTCGACGTAACAATTATCCCTTACAAAGGTAATACCGATTGGATAGAAAAAGTTATTATAGAAATGAAAAAATGCCTCGATGCCGATGTTCCGCCGAAAGCGGGAGATAAATGTGAATTCTGTGCTTATAGAAAAGTTGCCGGTCAGATACTTATGGATATTTCAAATGAGCAAAAGAAGAAAAAGGTGACAAAATCCGGAAGTACTCTCTTCTAAAAACCGCTAAATGTGTTATATTTGACCAATGAAATCCGCAGATATCCGACAAAGATATTTAAAATTTTTTGAAAAAAGGGGACATAAAATAATCCCTTCAGCATCTCTTATCCCTGAAAATGACCCTTCTTCACTATTCACAACAGCAGGTATGCAACCTCTCGTGCCGTATTTGCTTGGCCAGAAACACCCTGCTGGCAACCGCCTAGTAAATGTCCAAAAATGCGTTCGCACAGGTGATATAGACGAGGTAGGAGACAATCGCCATCTTACTTTTTTTGAAATGATGGGAAATTGGTCGCTCGGAGATTATTTTAAAAAAGAATCTATTGCTTGGAGCCTTGAGTTTCTCACGAGTAGAGAAGAAGGCCTTGGACTTGATCCGAAAAGGCTTTATGTAACGGTTTTCAAAGGTGAAGATGGCATACCGCGCGATGAAGACTCTATTTCAATATGGAAAGAAAATTTCTCAAAATTCAATATCAAAGCCGAAGTCGCAGGTACAGATGAAATTATAAAAGGGGACATAAAGATAATTCCTCTCGGAAAAGAAGATAATTTTTGGATTGCAGGATCTGTCGGCCCTTGCGGTGGAGACACGGAAATGTTTTATGATACTCGCCCAGAAGAAGGCGCTATAAACGGCAAGTTTGCCGACCTAGTAAAATCCGGCCGAATCATTGAAATCTGGAACAATGTTTTCATGGAATTCAATAAAGCCGCCGATGGAAAATACGAAAAACTCGCAAAACCAAATGTAGACACCGGAATGGGACTCGAAAGGACTACTGTTGTAATGCAAGGAAAGACTACAGTTTTTGATACTGACATCTTTGAAGAAATCCTTACTGAAATAAGAAATAAAGCGCAGAAAAAAGACGAAAGAGCGGAGAGAATAGTCGCAGACCATATTCGTTCGGCTGTTATGATAATCGCCGACGGAGTAAACCCGTCAAATACCGAGGCAGGATATGTTTTGAGAAGAATAATGCGAAGAGCTATAAGATTTATAGATCAACTAGGTATTCCAAAAGAGGAGATTCTGAATCTAGCAAAAATAGTGATTGATAAATTGAATTACGCTTATCCTTATCTTAAAGAAAAGGAAGGGGAGATTTTGGATGTGATTAAAAAAGAGGATGAGAAATTTAGGAAGACTCTTCAAAAAGGCTTAAAGATTTTAAATACAGAAATCACAGTGCAAAATTACATACCAGGAAAGGCTTTAACTGCTGTTGATGTAAGTGATGGTTTTACGCCGTGCAATCTAACTGGTGAATTCTTTTTTGATTTATACCAGAATAATGGTTTCCCATTTGAGTTAGCAATTGAAGAATTAAGGAATAAAGGAAGAATAATTCCAGATTGGGAGTTTAAAGAAATCGAATTTCAGTTTAATGAAGAGATGAAAAAACACCAAGAAATCTCAAAAGCTGGTTCCGAACAGAAATTCAAAGGCGGGCTTGCTGGCACAGGAGAAATGGAAACGAAATATCATACAGCGACACATTTACTTTTGGCATCATTGAGACATGTGCTGAAAGGCGAAATCGCGCAAAAAGGAAGTAATATCACCGCCGAGAGGATGCGTTTCGACTTTAATTGGCCGGAAAAAGTGCCGACAGATAAATTGAAAGAAGTTGAAAATCTAGTAAATCAAAAAATTGCCGAAAAAATCCCTGTCGAAATGAAAGAATTACCTAAAGAAGAAGCAAAGAAAATCGTCACCACGCTTTCTTTCGATCTTTCAAAATACGGAGATATTGTAAAAGTCTATAAAGTAGGGGATTTCAGCACTGAATTCTGCGGTGGCCCTCATGTCAAAAATACCGGCGAGCTCGGCCATTTCAAAATCGTGAAGGAAGAAGCTTCGAGTGCAGGTGTCAGAAGAATAAAAGCGGTTTTGGAAAGCTAAAATCATTCTGCAAGTAAGCGAGCGAGGATATTCAATTTTGAGAGTTACGGAGCACGGCGGTGCGAGTCTTAAGCAAATTTTCAGCAGAAAATTATGCGGGTCTCAAAATTGGATATCTGAGCGAGCTTTTAGTGAAGAAAGTGGGGTGGGGAGAGCGAATCTTGTTCGCTTATAAACATTGCATCTCCTCCTCTTGCGAGTTATAATTAACCCATGAATCTTTTTTCTTTCTTTAAAAAGAAATCTTCTTTGACTGTTGTCTTCGATATAAGAGAATTCACCCTCACCTCCGCTGTCACAAGAATCTACAAAAATAAAAAACCAGAGATACTATATTGCCAAGATTTCAAGATTGATGAATCAGAACTCATCTTATATAAAAAATACACAGCATCCCTCCTAAAGACTTTAGATAAAGGGATTACCGAGATGCATAGTATTATTCAGAAAATGGGTATTAAAGAAGAAATCGGACAATTTTTCTTCTTTATTGGCTCACCATGGGTTGTTTCTCAAAGTAAAGATATAAAATATACAAAAGATAAGGAATTCACAATAGATGATGCTTTTCTCAAACGTATTCTGGTAAGCCAAGAGAATAATTGGCAGAAAAATATAGAAGAGACGCAAGGGTCCGGTAGTTGGGAACTACTGGAAGAAAAGATAATTCAAGCCAAACTTAATGGTTATAAGGTGGATAAGATTTACGACAGAAAGACAAAAGATATTGAGATACATCTTTTTACATCATTCATTCCAAAAGAAATTATAAACAAACTGAATTCATATATAGAAGAAAAATTTGGCCAAAAAACTGATCAGCATTCTCACTCTCAGACCCTTTCTTCATTTACTTTTATGAGAGATCTCTTTCCCAATAGAAACAATTTTATTTATATAGATATTGGTAAAAAGATTACCGATATCTACGTCGTAAGAGAAGACATAATACATGGTATTTCATCTTTTCCATTTGGAGAGGACGCCATAATAGAATCTGTCTCAAAGAAAGAGGGTCTGACAAAGGAAATAATTCAATCACTTATAAATATTAAATCTCATGGTAAGTGCGACGAAGAATCCGAGAGAAAAGTCAATAATATTATAGATGATGGTCTGAGTATGTGGGTGGAAAAATTCAACGAATCAATACCAAAGATTTGCCTTGAAAAAGACGTACCATTTGAGATTTTCATCATAACTAATAGCGATCTATTAAATCTTTTCGTTGGTAGAATCAAGCAAGAAAACTACAACCATCCCGTGAGGATATACGGTAAAAAGCCAAGCATTACACAAATCTCTGAGGGGACATTTAATAATTTCATTATAAATGGAAAGATATTCAAGAAACAACCATTTATAAAGATGGATATCATTCTGTTAGATAAATTGGATAAACAAAAACCTTTATATGCCTAAAAAATTGATACAGGACATAATAGTCGACAAAAAGATAAGGACAAGAAGTGTGCGTTTTTCATCTATGGCAAAGACAAAGGAAGAGAGACCGATTCCAGAGAAAAAGGAACAAACAAAGATTCCCATAAGAAAGTTACCTCCAATAATAAAGAATGAGATAGATACAAGCAACGAGGAACCAGAAAAGATCTCAAAAAACTCTCAAATATTTTTGTGGATAATATCAGCCGTCTCTCTAGCGGCACTTATTTTTCTTGCATCATCATTCTTTTCTACAGCAAGTATCACTGTCACTCCAAAAAATAAAACCATAACCATAGACGATACTTATCAAGCAACATCAAAACAAAACACTAGTGGCTTACATTTTCAGGTTATGTCAATAAATAAATCAGAATCTAAGACGCTCGATACGGATGGGGAGGAAGATGTAGAAAGAAAGGCTGTGGGTAAGGCAATTATATACAATAACTATAGCCAGACTGTTCAAAGGTTAATAAACAATACTCGGCTTGAAACTACAAACGGGCTTATATACAAGATAAGAGAATCTGTAGATGTGCCTGGATATAAAATCGTAAGTGGAACAAAAGTCCCTGGGAGTATCGAGGTAGAGATCATCGCTGATGTAGCAGGAGACAAATACAATATGAAGATTTCAGACCTTAAGGGCGATTTCAAGATTCCAGGATTTAAAGGTAGTCCAAAATATACCGCTTTTTATGGAAGACTTAGCACTGATATAACTGGTGGTTTTATAGGAAAGGTGAAAAAAGTCTCTGAGGAAAGACTAATGGCAGGAAGGAATGAGTTAAAAGATTCACTGAAGACAGGGCTTTTAAAAGACTTGTATATACAGAAACCTGAGCAATTCTTAATTTTGAAAGATAATTATTTTATAAATTATACAGAAGGTAATAATAGTCAGGAAAGTGGTGCAAAATATATAATAACAGAAACAGGTACAATAAATGCAATTATGTTTGATAAGACGGAGCTCGCAAAAATATTCGCAAAAAATAAAATTAAAGATTTCAACGATAAAGATGTTAGCATCCTTTCTCCAGAAAATATTTCATCAATTATAATATCGAATACTGCAAGCCCATGGACGGAAGAATCACTCAAATTTAAATTTACAGGGAAGATAGAAATTGTGTGGAATTACGACTCAACAGCTATTCTAGATATGATTATCGGCCAAAATAAAAATGTAATAAATGAATTAGTAAATAATACATTCAAAGACTCGATTGAAAGTATTAAAGCTTCTATAAGACCACAGTTCAAACAGACTTTTCCAGAAAAAGCCAGTAAAATAAAGATATTTGACTCAATCAGAAATATAACAACGAGTAATTAACATTTAATGGCTTGACTCTTAACTGTTTTCTGATATCATACGAAGCGTTGTTTATTAAAAATGCAGAATCAAAAAATTAAGCCCTCTGCCATAGGTACGGTTATAGAGGCCTTTCCGAACACTCTTTTTAAAGTAAATTTGGAAGGAGAAAAAGGAGAGGTTCTTGCTTATTTAGCCGGCAAGATGAGAATGCACAGAATCAGAATACTTATAGGCGATAAAGTTGAGGTAGTACTCGACGAATATGGCGGAAAGGGAAGAATAACAAGGAGATTTTAATCAAAATAAAAAATGAGAGTAAAAGCATCAGTAAAAAAGATTTGTGCAAAATGTAAGACCGTTAGAAGAAAGGGTCGAGTTTATGTAACCTGTACATCGAACCCTCGACACAAGCAAAGACAAGGGTAGTTGATTTTTTCATCAAGAAATGCTATTCTAGCACTTCTATAAATTTTTATATGCGTATAGTAGGAATAACAATACCAGACAATAAAAGATTAAAAATAGGCCTAACGGTGCTTTACGGCATCGCTCAACCACGTGCCAAAATAATCTTGAAAGAAGCCGGCGTTGATCCAGAAAAAAAACCAGCAGAGATCACAGTAGATGAAGAAGCTAAGATAAAGAAATCTATTGAAAAGCTAAAAATTGAAGGTGACTTGAAGAGAGAAGTCGGCGCAAACATAAAGAGACTCAAAGATATCAAAAGCTACCGAGGTGGAAGACACGCAAGAAAGCTCCCAGCAAGAGGTCAAAGGACAAAAACCAATTCAAGAACACTTAGAGGTAATACAAGAAAGACTATGGGAACTGGAAGAAAAGCGGCTGATAAAAAATAATTAAATAATCAAAACGAACAATGGGTAAGAAAAGAATTGTAAAAACAGACGAAAAAGCTGGTGATAAGAAAGTGCAAACACAGCAAAAGGCAAGCTCAAAGAAAAGAGTTGAGTCTGGTACTTTGCATATACAATCTACGTATAATAATACGATGGTTCTTTTGACTGATAAAAAAGGCAATGCCCTTATGGCATCTTCCGCAGGAGCTCTTGGATTCAAGGGTGCAAAGAAGGGTACCCCATTTGCGGCTGCCAAAGTCGGAGAAGTGTTGGGTGAAAAAGCAGCCGATCTTGGACTCAAAGAAATAGATGTGATCGTAAAAGGAGTTGGTTCAGGAAGAGAATCCGCTATAAGAGGCTTTATTTCAAAAGGTTTCAATATTACAAATATCAAAGACGAAACACCGGTACCACACAATGGACCAAAGCCAAAGAAACCAAGAAGAGTTTAAAATTAAAAAATTATGATAACAGGACCAAGATATAAAATAGCAAGAAGATTAGGGCCAAGTATTTTTGAGAAGACACAATCCCAGAAATTCGCCCTAAGAAACCAAAAGAAAGATTTCGCTCCAAAAGGAAGAGCAAAGTCGGATTTTGGTATGCAACTTATTGAAAAGCAAAAAGCTAGATTTACATATGGCATCGGCGAAAGGCAGTTCAAAAACTATGTTAAAAACGCGGGAAGTCAAAAAGCAACAAATATAAATGAAGCTCTAGTACAAAGCCTTGAGAAAAGATTGGACAATGTAGTCTATAGACTTGGATTTGCAAAAACAAGACAAGCTTCAAGACAAATGGTTAACCATGGTCATATAGATGTAAACGGCAAGAGACATTCTATTCCTTCTTTCCAAGTAAAGATAGGTGATGTAATAACAATCAGAGAATCTAGCAAAGCAAAACCAATCTTTAAGGATTTAAATGAAAAATTAAAAGAAGCAAGGGTTCCTTCGTGGCTTGCTCTTGATGTAATTAAAAAAGAAGCAAAAGTTCAAGGTGCTCCAAAGATAAATCCAGCAGAATTCTCGTTTGATATTTCGGCCATATTTCAATATTACAGCAGATAAAATAATTAAAAAACTTTTTATAAATTATTAATTTAAATAAAAATATGCCTGATCAATACAAAATACTATTGCCATCAAAACCAAAGATAATCAAGGAAGAAGGTTTTTCTGGTGTTTATGAGATAGACGGTCTTTATCCAGGATATGGCCACACACTAGGAAATTCTTTGAGAAGGATTATTCTTTCTTCTATCCCTGGTGTTGCTATAACATCTATAAAGATAGACGGTGTTCAGCATGAATTTTCAACGATAAGCGGTATCAAAGAAGATGTTATAAATATTATTTTAAACCTAAAGAAGGTTAGAATAAAGATGCTCACAGATGAACCTCAAACAATCGAGCTTAAAGTAAAAGGCATTAAAGATGTTACTGCCGGCGATATAAAAGTCCCTGGTCAAGTAGAGGTACTAAACCCGGAGCAACACATCGCTTCTATCACAGATAAAGCTACAACCCTTGATATAGAGATGAGAATTCAGAAGGGTCTAGGATTTATACAAAAAGAAGAACACCAGAAGGAAAGAGTGGATATCGGCATGATTGCTTTGGATGCAATCTTTACCCCAGTAAAGAGAGTCAACTATGAGGTTGAGAATATGCGTGTCGGCGACAGAACAGACTTCAATAAACTTAAAATTTCTTTGGAAACAGATGGCTCAATATCGCCAAATGAAACTTTAGAGAAATCGATCTTCATAATGATAGAACAACTCAAAGCCATAGTGGGTTTTGAAGAACCAGTAGAAGAAAAAGAAGAAACAAAGAAAGAAGAAAGCACAGACGAAAAAGAAGTCGACTCAGAATTCTTAAAAACTAGAATAGAGACATTGGACCTTTCGGTAAGAACAATCAATGCACTTACAGGAGCAAACATCAGAACCGTCGGTGGTCTTGCCAGAAAGAAAGAAAAGGATCTTGATGATGTAGAGGGTCTTGGGGCAAAGGGTATCCAAGAAATCAAGAAGGTTTTGGGGAATTTTGGGGTTATATTAAAGTAGAAAATCAATCATGATACACAGCAACAAAAACAAACAACTAGGCAGAAAGAGAAATCAGAGGAACGCGCTCGTGAAGACTCTTGCTGTATCTCTTGTGAGAGATGGTAAGATCACGACGACAACAACAAAAGCCAAGGTTTTAAGAACATTTATTGAAAAGCTTGTTACAAAAGCAAGACCTGGTACTCTCGCAGCGATGAGGCTTGTAGCTTCAAGGATCGGTGTTTCTTCTGCTAAAAAGATGATAAAAGAAATAGCACCAAAATACAAAGAGAGAACCGGCGGATACACAAGAGTTACAAAGCTTGAAAGAAGACTCGCGGACGGCGCAGAAATGGCGGTAATAGAATTTATATAGAAAATTATATGGAAAAGAAAATTTACACAATAGATGCAGCGGGGGGTAAGCTAGGAAGAATTGCTAGTAAAGCAGTTGTCTTACTTATAGGTAAAAACTCAACCACTTATGCCAGAAACGTGGTCTTCAATGTTGAAGTTAAAATAACAAACGCCGACAAGCTTGATATAGCCGAAAATAAACTCAACACTGTTTATACAAGATACTCTGGATATCCAGGGGGTCTTCATGAGAAAAGCATGTCACAGATTATAGAAAAGCACGGAAAAGCTGGTATTTTGAAGCTAGCCATTTCCGGCATGATTCCACACAATAAACTTAAGTCAAAAATTATAAAGAATTTAATAATTACGGAATAATATGACAGAGACAAAGCACAAATACATAGAAGCGGTTGGTAGAAGAAAGACATCGATCGCAAGAGTGAGGGCTGTTCCGTCTGCTAAAAATTCTTTTGAAATAAATGGGGGTAAGGATATAGAAAGCTATTTCAAGACAGAGAAGCAAAGATTGATCGCAAATGAATCTATCACAAAATTAAAATCCCCATTAACGTTCTCATTTACAGCCATGATTTCTGGCGGGGGATTCAATTCACAAGCAGAATCACTTAGACTCGGTATTGCAAGAATCCTTATCAAGCACGATCCTGAACTAAGAAAGGAACTCAAAAAGCTTGGTTTCCTAGAAAGAGATCAGAGAGCAAAAGAAAGGAGAAAATTCGGTTTGAAGAAAGCAAGAAAGAGCCCACAGTGGTCAAAACGTTAAGAAAAATTCAAAAAATAAAACCGCTTATGATGCGGTTTTATTTTTTGAATACCAGGTTTTCTTTACGGTAAAAGGGTCCGCCGCCGCGGACTTCTGAACACAACTCGGCTTGCTCAATGGATTACCATTTCGCAAGCCGATCTCCGTTAATTAATAAGATTTCTTGATTCCACTCGAAAATATGATAAAATGGTCATACTTATGAATAAAGACGATAAAAACAAACGAAACAATGATGAAATCGTCTATGAAGACGATACAAAAGCCAAGAAAACAGCCAAACAAGCTGATTCTGATATAGTTCTCGACGAAGAAAATGATTCACTTGAAGCTCTTGTAAAAAAGCTCAAAGAAAAAGCCAAAATCCTTGAAAAAGAAAAGCAGGAATACATGAACGGCTGGCAGAGAGAGCGTGCTGATTTTGTGAATTTTAAAAAGCGTATGGAGAGCGAAAAAGTTGAAACGGTGAAATACGCCAATGAAAATCTTATCGCCGAGCTACTCACTGTGATAGAGAGTTTTGATATGGCTTTTTCAAATAAAGAAGCTTGGGAGAAAGTTGATAAGAATTGGAGAGTAGGTGTAGAGTACATCCATGTTCAATTTATGAAAGTCTTGAAAGAAAATGGCTTGGTAGAGCTTGACCCAATCGGAGAAAAATTTGACCCGATGAATCATGTCGCCGACGAATTAAAAGCTACGAGCAATGAAAAAGAAGATGGAATAATTCTTAAAGTAAATAAAAAAGGCTTTAGTTTGAATGGTAGGGTGATTGTTGCTCCGAAGGTGGTAGTGGGGGAGTTTAAGAAATAAAATATAATTAAAAATCGCCGCAACGAGAGGAACTTTCCTCCGTTGCGGCGATTACGCCAGCGATTTTTGTCGTCACAACAAATACCTGAATACACTCAGGATAAACAGGCTCCCGTAGAAAAGAAAGTCTGTCTCCTTTGAGATGTTTTTCTTCTGATACCGAGGACGAACGTACAGCATGTAGCCAATTGCATAGCAGATAATAAAAGAAGAAATAAACTCTTTCATCAAATCCTTCCTTAAACCACCTTGCTGGGGTGATTTATCTTTCTACTTGTATTATACACCCATTCATTCTTTTTGTCAAGCAAATTTCATATTTCATCAATAAATACAACAAATTAACCAATATTTGACTTCTATATAAATATGCTATAATTGACCCAATGTTAGCTTTACAAACACAACCCACGAAAAGTTTATCAACCTCGTGGCAAGCAAAATACATCAGAAAGGCGGTCCAATTGCCAAATGGCTCGTGGGCTTTGGTTGTCTTTGAATTGGTTGAAGTAAATGGAAAAATTGTCGCAAAAGCGGTCTGCGGAAAAATCCTTGGTGAGAAATGTTTTGATCAGGAAGTTATCCTCGCTTTACCTGCATATTTTGAAAGAGAAACTATTGAACCAATAGTCAGCCCATTCTTTTCTTATATTTCAACTCTTGTAAAAGATTTAGCTTTTATCACTTGTCAGCAACCCAGAGCTCCTACTTTTTAATAATGAAGCAGAAATTTCCGAAGGAAATTTCTGCTGTAATCTATCTAATCCAGATTTTTAAATATGGTAATTTAAAATTTGGATGTTATCGCCAACGTAAGGTGAGCGAAATAAAAGAGTAATCTTTTTTATTTCCGAACCGAGGCAGGCGATATAAAGGGAACACTTTATATTAATTTTAAATTAAATATTAACTATGAGTAAAATAATCGGTATAGACTTAGGGACAACCTTTTCAGCCGTTGCGGTTATGGAAGGTAATGCTCCAAAAATCTTAGAAAACGCAGAGGGTGCGAGGACAACGCCGTCTATAGTCGCAACGACAAAGACAGGTGAAAGACTTGTTGGTCTTCTTGCAAGACGCCAAGCCGTCACAAATCCAAAAAACACAATCTTTCAGATAAAACGTTTTATGGGTCATCAGTTTGACGATGCTGGAGTGCAGAAAGATAAGGCATCCGTTTCATTTGATGTCTTGAAAGCCTCAAACGGCGGAGTAGAAGTCGCCATGGCAGGAAAAAATTATAGGCCAGAGGAGATCTCGGCTATGATTTTGCAGAAACTCAAGAATGACGCAGAAGCTCGCCTCGGTGAGAAAATCACCGACGCAGTCATCACCGTTCCCGCATATTTCAACGACTCACAAAGACAAGCTACAAAAGATGCTGGGCAGATTGCCGGGCTTAATGTATTGAGAATAATAAATGAGCCGACAGCCGCAGCTCTTGCATATGGTCTCAATAAAAATAAAAATGAAAAAATCGCTGTATACGACTTTGGAGGTGGAACATTCGATATCTCGATCCTTGAAATAGGCGACAGCGTCGTCGAAGTCCGCTCAACAGACGGGGACTCACACCTCGGTGGTCGCGATATAGACAAGAGAATCGTTGACTGGATGGCAGAACAATTCCAAAAAGAAAACGGTATTGATTTGAGAAAAGATGCACTTGCACTTCAGAGGCTCGACGAAGCTGCAGAAAAAGCCAAAATAGAGCTTTCAACGGCTGTCGAATCAGAAATCAATATTCCGTTCGTCACTTCAGGCACAGACGGACCAAAGCATTTGCTTATCAAACTCTCAAGGGCGACTTTGGAAAACCTGATCAAGGACTTGATTGAGAGATCGATAGAAATTACAAAAAGAGCACTTTCTGCTTCACCATTCAAGATGAATGAAATTCAAGAAATAATAATGGTTGGAGGTCAGACAAGAATGCCAGCTATTGTAAAAGCTGTAAAAGATTTGTTTGGTAAAGAGCCGAATATGTCTGTGAATCCAGATGAGGTCGTCGCCGCCGGTGCCGCAGTACAAGGAGGAATCTTGAGGGGAGATGTCAAAGATGTTCTCTTGCTTGATGTTATTCCGCTATCACTCGGTATTGAAACAATGGGCGGAGTTGCAACACATTTGGTTGAAAAGAATACGACAATCCCTACAACAAGAAGCCAGATATTCTCGACAGCAGCAGACAATCAGACTTCTGTAGAAATCCATATCGTCCAAGGTGAAAGACCGATGGCGAGCGACAACAAAAGCCTCGGTAAATTTATCCTAGACGGAATACCACCTGCGCCAAGAGGTATGCCACAAGTTGAGGTCGCCTTTGATATCGATGCAAATGGAATACTCAATGTAAAAGCAAAAGACAAAACGACAAATAAAGAGCAGAGTATCAGAATCGAGGCAAGTTCAGGGCTCAAGAAAGAAGATATTGAAAAGATGAAAAAAGAAGCTGAGCTTCACGCCGATGAAGATAAGAAAAAGAAAGAGGAAGTGGAGGTCAAAAATATTGCCGACCAGATGATCTACACTGCAGAAAAAGCTATCAAAGACAATGGTGCAAAGATTACACCAGAAATTATAAAAGGTGTGGAAGATAAGATTTCCGCTTTGAAGACTGCCAAAAACGGCACGGATTCAGCTGCGATAAAAACAGCGACAGAAGCCCTTTCAGCCGAGATGCAAAAGATAGGTGAAGCGATGGCAAAAGCGCAGAAAGATCAAGCCGGCCAGCAAGGGGCAACAGAGAAGAAAGAAGATAATGTGAAGGACGCGGAGTTTAAGGAGAAGGGTGGGGAAGAGAAGAAATAGAGGCTCGCTCAATACCAGACTTTTTGGAGCACGCATAATTTTTCGCTAAAAATTTGCTCCCTCTCAGGCCGTCGCCTTCCGAGAGTCTCCAAAAAGCCTGGTACTTCGCTCGCTTACTTATTTCTCCTCTGTCATTCTCGTGAATACGGGAGTCCAGGAAATTAAAAATTAAATAAAAAAACGAGGTCGCCACATGGACGACCTCGACACAGGCGAGCTGGTATGGTTAGCTGAATCTCCTGCGAAGAAGATGAGCGCCGACTACACCAGCCAAGACCCCAAGCGGGCCGTAGATTGGATACGAAACTTTGTTCATGATTGCGATAACGATAGCAACAACCAGAACAAAGATTCCACCAATCAACATCCCTTTATGATATGCTTCGGGGCTTACAACAACTATCGTTTTATTCTTCATACTGAACACTCCCTTCTGAATCGTATCAGTAATCAAAGGGTATCATATAACAGAAGAATTGTCAAATCATTAAAATTAATCAAAAATGTCAAAAGACTACTATAAAACATTAGGCCTTGAACGAAACGCTTCCAAAGAAGACATTAAGAAAGCGTTTAGAAAGCTCGCTCACGAGCATCATCCGGATAAGGGTGGAAATCAGGAAAAATTCAAAGAGGCAAGCGAGGCCTATTCGGTACTTTCCGATGATACAAAACGACAACAATACGACACATACGGAAGCGCAGGACCTGCCGGCAGTGGCAGAGGTGCGGGCGGCTTCGGCCAAGGTGGCTTTGGCGATTTTGGTTTTGATTTTTCCGGTTTTCAAAATCAGGCTGGTGGACAAGGTTTTGATTTTGACTTAGGAGATATCTTTGGAGACATTTTTGGCGGAGGTGCGAGACGTGCACCGAAAAAAGGAAGGGATATTTCTGTTGATATGGAAATTTCTTTCAGCGAATCAATCTTTGGCGCCGAGAAGAAGATTCGACTAACGAAAACTTCAAAATGCAATACTTGTGATGGTACTGGTGCAAAAAGAGGCACTGGCATGGAAAAATGTTCGGTTTGCAATGGACACGGAAGAGTACGCGAAACAAAGAGATCCATCTTTGGAAACTTTGCGACAGAAAAAATCTGCGACAATTGCGGTGGTTCTGGAAAAGTTCCTAGAGAGAAGTGTGCTGAATGTCGTGGTGCGGGAATATTGAAAAAAGAAAGTGAGCTTGAGATTAAAATCCCAGCAGACATTGACGACGAGCAAGTGATCCGCCTATCTGGTGGAGGCGAAGCCCTCAAGGGTGGTATCTCTGGTGATCTCTATATCAAGATTCATGTGAAAGTTGACCCACTGTTTTCAAAGGAGGGGAAGAACCTTGTGACTGAATTAAACATCAAGATTTCCGACGCTCTACTTGGCTCAAAATACAGCCTCAAAACCTTGGATGGCGATATAGAGCTTAAGATTCCGGAAGGGGTCGCCTACGGCGAAATCTTGCGAATTAGGGGCAAAGGAGTGCCTATTTCCGCCTCAAAAAGGGGTGATTTGCTGGTAAAAATCAATATTAAGCTTCCGCATAGGCTTTCAAGGGAGGCAAAAGAGGCGGTGGAGAAATTGAAAGAGGAGGGGTTCTAGGAGAAGTATTGTTATTCCGGCGAAGGCCGGAATCCATCTTCGATTCATGTCCTGGATCCCGTATCAAGTACGGGATGACAGAATAGAAAAAGCAGAAAGGGCGCCCCCACCTGTGCACAGGTGGGGGCGCCTTTTCTTTTATTACTTATGTACTTCACGTCCCGGTAAGATTAGGTAAGACTATACGTAAATAAGAACGCGGTCGCGTTATTATTTACGTATTTATACACATGATACATGTATACATTCACATAATACATCCGCACGATACATTCCTATAGTATTGTGGAAATATTCATAGACTTTGATATAATCTTAAGCATATGATAATCACAGACACTGAAAAAATTAATGAGGTTCTTACACGCGGTGTTGAAAGCGTTATAGACAAAGATAAAATCACAAAAAAATTAAAAAGTGGTAAAACTCTCCGTATCAAGCACGGCATAGATCCGACGAGTCCAAATATTCACCTCGGTAGGTCCATCCCTCTCCTCAAACTTCGCGACTTCCAAAATCTCGGCCACAAAATAATTCTCATTATCGGCGACTTTACCGGCGTCATCGGTGATACTTCGGACAAAGAAAGCGAGCGACCGATGCTTTCAGAAAAGCAGGTTAAAGAAAATATGAAAAGTTATGCGAAGCAAGCCGGCAAAATCTTAAACTTAAGAAAAGCCAAAATCTATTACAATAGCAAATGGCTCGGCAAGCTCGGCTACAAAGAAATCTGCATGCAAGCAAATGCTTTTTCTGTCAGCGATTTTATATCAAGAGAAAATATAAAGAAGCGACTCGACACAGGAAAAAGAGTTTCGTTGAGAGAGGTCGTCTATCCGCTTATGCAAGGCTATGATTCAGTAGCGACAGAAGCAGACATTGAAGTCGGTGGCACAGATCAGACATTCAATATTCTAGCCGGTAGGGAATTGCAAAGACTCTACAAACAAGAACCACAAGATATCGTCTTAAACCCTCTTATAGAAGGCCTCGACGGCAGAAAGATGAGCTCAAGCTGGGGCAACACTATCAATCTTTTTGATTCCCCAAATGATATGTATGGTAAAGCAATGTCGCTTAGCGATGAATTGATTATCAAATATTTTACTTTTACAACAAGAGTAGATTTGGCAACTATCGAACAATATAAAAAGGAGCTTGAATCCGGAGTAAATCCTCGTGATATAAAAAAGAAATTGGCCTTCGAGCTTACCAAATTCTATCATTCAGAAAAAGAAGCACAGAAAGCCGGGGAATATTGGGTAAACACATTTTCAAAAAAAGAAGTGCCAACAGAAATGCAGGAGCTCAAGCCGTCCGTAAATGACATTATCACGGTTTTGATAGAAGCTGGTTTCTGCCCTTCAAGAGCAGAGGCAAGACGTAATATAGAGCAAGGCGGTGTAAAGATAAATCAGACAGAAATCTCCGATCCAAAAGCCACGGTAAAAGTGGGTGACATAATCCAGAAAGGTAAGAGATTTTTTGTAAAGATTAAATAGTTTTTTATATTTTAAAAGGCGACTTGAACAAACAAATCACCTTTTGCCTCTTCTCAATCTATTGGATATCGACCAAAAGTTGATGTCTGGAAGGATTTTATTCTGGAAAGTGAGCTTGACAAATACTTTAGATATGCTATACTTGTAGTTATCCAAGGTGTTCTTGGAAAGTAAGTTCTTTCACAATGATTTAAAGAAAAAAGGAGGTGCGGAATGAAAATCGCACTTTATATCGTTGGCATAATGCTCGGCGTTGCCATTCTGTACCTCACTTCCAAGAGTTGGAAGAAAGTGTTACGGATTTTGGCTGGTTACGGGTTGTACTCATGCTGGACCTGGGTTTGTGACAATCCGATTTGGCTTGGTGTCATCGGATACTTTAGCTACCACTTCGGTAATGTTAAAGGAATTGTCATTGGGTCTATCGTGATGACGATCAGTGCCTTTATCAACAACTTTATCTTTCTGGTTTGGTATCAGAGAAAGGAAGTTGACTGGTTGGGCGTTGATGCTTTTGAGACTCTTAGTAAGAAGACGAGGGATCGCACAGACAAGTGGTTTGTGAAGGCCAGAGCAAGAGATCACCGTGATCTCTACAGTCTTTCAATCAGAATTCTTATCTGGTTGGGAACGTTTTTCCTTCTAACTATCGTCGAAGACTCGTTTGTGGCAACAACGATCCTTCGTGGAAGGGTTGGGGGAAGATTGTCTGGCAAGGATTACACCGTATTCGTTTTGAGCACACTAGTGGGTTGCATTTACTGGAGTGCAAGAAACGGCGTCCTCTTCGGAGTAGCAAAAGCTGGTTTCGTTTGGATTTGGAAACTTCTAACCTAGCCTGAAAGGGACTAGAACTGGGGCACACGCAAGTGATGCCCCTTTTACTTTTCATAAAAAGGAATATAATACAAAGTATGCAGGAGAAAAGAGAAGAAAAGCCAAAAGTTGATTACATTATATTGTTGGTTTTGTTTTTTATATTAGTCGCTATTATTGTAAGTTTTATACGCTATTATATCCGTCTTGATTATAATATATATTTACACACAGAGTGTGATCCAACGGTAGAGGTGTGTACAACAGACAGCGACACAAACTATAATAAATTCATAGTCAAAGCCAGCGAATTACAGAAATTCTGTGGAGATAAGCAAGATGACGCCTGTATCTTAGACCTTTATGCAAAAGGCTTGGCTGAAAAACTAAATTGCGAAGAAAATCTTTCAGATTCTGAATCATGCACAGAAATAGAAGGCATTATTGCTTCAGATATTGAATCAGCTAAACAATAGATAATGAAAAACAAATCGCTTGATGATAATAGAATTATCGGGACCCACTACATTGTGGATCTTTTTGGATGTAATAGAAAGCAGATAAATTCTTCTGACTTCCTCAAGAAGGTGCTGATGGAATCAATCAATGGAACGGATATAAAAATACTTAACCACGCATTTTATAGTTTTGACCCACAGGGAGTAACTGGTTTCTTCTTGTTATCGACTTCACATATGTCATTTCACTCCTGGCCTGAACACGAATATATTTCTATTGATATATATAGCTGTTCAAGTGAGAAGATGACAAGGAAAATTGTCGACTACATTCTTGAAAAGATTTGTCACAGAGAAGCGGTTGTAAAGACCGTAGATAGAACTTATAATTTAATTTCAAAGAAAAACGGAAATGAACCTATTATAAAAATGGCTGTTTATAAAGACGGTTCAGAACAAGTAATACACGTAACGAAAAGGGTAGAAAACATAAAATCTCCATTCCAGCAGATTGAAATTGTCGATACGGAAGAGTTTGGCCGCTGTATGATCATAGACAATCTCATACAAACCTCGGAAAAAGACCATACCTTATATGATAGAGCTATACTAAAAGGCCTTTCAAAGACAGACAAAGAAATAATAATCTTAGGTGGGGGAGATGGCTATGTGGCTGAAGAAGCCCTTAGGATTAATCCGGACCTTAAGATAACTATTGTAGATCTTGATGTAGAAGTAGTGAATGTCGCTAGAAAATATTTAGGACAAAAAGTATTTGATCATCCAAATGTAAAATTATACATTGGTGATGCACTACAATATTTAAAGGCCGTGAAAGGAAATTCGGTAGATGGTATCGTCTCTGATTTGACCGACAATCCAGCTCTTGAGTTTGATAATACCTACGCAGAAGACTATACTAGATTCTTTGAGCAAATTGTTCCATTAATAAAGGCACACCTAAACAAAGACGGCTGGCTATCCATACAGGCGGGGACTTCAATTGTCACAAAAAGCCACTTGGATACAGCTAAAATCATAGAAAGAATTGCCAAAAAGACTTTTTCAAAAGTAAACAAAGAAGACGTGTTAATACCAAGCTTCGGGGAAGAAAATTGTTTTATAATTGCTGAAAAATAATTCTTGTAAAGACATATATGAAAGTTGAAGATTTTTATACAGAGCCAGAGGAAGCAGTTAGGATTTTGAAAGAAAGAAGAAGGGATAAGGAACTTGTGAAAAAAGTCACGGATTTCTTAGGGGAGATACCAGAACCAATGTTAAGTGGTGAAATAAATGCGGCCCTTTTTCGTAACATTTTTACTCCTGATTATGAGCTTGATATTTTTTTAGAAAAAACTAAGAAAATTAATGCAAGACCTATTTTATTTGAATACACAGAGGATAAATTCGTGGCCATAAATGAAGATAAGTATTCATTGGGTAAAATGTCATTTTATTTAAACACCGATTCAAAAGGGCACGTTAACACTCGTAGCTTTAAAGTCATAGATTTTGATACAAGTGAAGGTAAATTAATACCAGACATTAATACACTATGGGGAGAATCATTGGTTTCCTTTCATCACAGACTTTTGAAGTCGTTTTATCCTGATAATATGAAGGATATCTTTGACATTTCTCTTTGGTTCCATAAAAATGGACCGTATGCTAAGGAATACTACAAAAAAATGTTTGCTCTGTTTATCTGCAATGGTATACTTTTCGACAATTTTAGGGATCATGGTGAGGAATCCATTTTTCTAAATGAAATAGCAATACCCGCACTTGAATATTTACACGATAAGTTTGGTGAAAAGCCTCTAATATGTAAGATGCAAGAAATCAGTGATGAAAATAATCCTAAGTGGTGGGGGTATCCAAGAGAAAGGTTAGATGAAATTATCAATTTGTCAAAAACTCCATCTATCTACCCACAAAGCTTTACCTAGGTTTTGCTTTTGCATGTAGAATCTTATATAATATAGGATATGATCTTTAATTATATCACCAATATTCAAGGCTGTTTGCAAGCTCTTCAGGAACAAATCCCAGTTGTATTGGTCTACTATTCACACTTGCCAGTTATATTAATAAGTATTTTTTTTGCTCTCTTTATCTTAATTAAGAATAAAAAAGATATCTTATCAAGGTATTTTTCTACCATGGTTATTATATTTGTTGTTTGGGTAATAATAGATCTAATAACTTGGATCATGTGTTATAACGGTTCATTAACCATGTTTGTATGGTCAGTAATGGAACTCCTTGAGGTATCGTTTTTCTTTCTATCTTTCAATTTCACCTACATATTCTTCTTTAATAAAAAGATATCTTTAGGGACAAACCTAATATTACTAATCCCAATTTTGCCCATTTTCTATTTTACAGTCATGGGAATGGTCTTACAAAATTACGACACAATACTTTGCCAAGCAAATGAAAACTCAAATGTCATAAATCGTTTTGTACCCTTTGCAGATATATTTTACATGTGTTTGATTATCTATTCATATATAGTAAGCTTTTTTAAGATCTTAAGACAAAATCGTCTTAAAAACACAATATTCTTTATTGGTATCGCTTTTTTCTTAGCCTTTTATTTCGCTGTACTATATATATCTGATTATGTAGAAAGTTATAACTGGTCACTCATAGCATTGGCTGGCATGCCTATCTTTTTGGCAGTTATCGCTTATATCATCGTCAAATTCAAAGCATTTGATATTAAGCTCCTTGCCACACAGGCACTTGTTTGGTCTTTGATTATTATTATTGGATCAGAATTCTTCTTCATTCAGAGTGATGTAAATAGGATACTTACCGCCCTGACACTTGTGATTTCTGGCTGGCTTGGGCTTGTCATTATCCGCAGTGTCAAAAAGGAAGTTGCTTTGCGAGAGGAGCTGGAGATTGCTAATAACAATCAAACATCTCTTATACATTTCATTTCTCACCAGCTAAAGGGTTTCTTTACAAAGAGCAAGATGATTTTTGCGGGGATTCTGGAAGATGATTTTGAAAAAAGCTCGGATACATTGAAAGCGGTGGCAAAAGAAGGGCTTCTTTCGGACAACAATGCCGTCACTATGATTCAAGATATTCTCGGCGCGTCCAACTACAAAAAGGGGACTGTCGCTTACAATCTAAAAGATGTCGACCTTTCTCTCGTGGTAAAAGATGTCTGTGCCAACTTTGCAAAAGAGCTTGCCGACAAAGGACTTACGCTGAAGACAAATATTTCCGATACACCTGTCGTCGTCTTGGCAGACCAAATACAGATCACGCAAGTTTTCAAAAATCTCATAGATAATTCTATCAAATACACGCCAAGCGGAGGGCTTACTATTTCTCTAAAAGCGGTTATGGTGGAGGGTAAAAAGAGAGCTGTGTTTGAGGTGAGCGATACAGGAATAGGCTTTACGGAGAAAGATAAGACCAAGCTCTTTACCGAAGGAGGTAAGGGTGAAGACTCTCTAAAATACAATGTAAACAGCACCGGCTACGGCTTATATATCGTCAAGAAAATCGTAGAAAACCACGCCGGCAAAATCTGGGCGGAATCCGATGGGAGAGGCAAGGGGGCGAGGTTTTTTGTGGCGTTGCCGGTGAAATAAAGAGGGATTTGACGGTGATTTGATTATTTGTTACGCTTTATAGCAGAAACCTTAGGAGTTCTAAGGTAGTGGTAGTTCATCACAAAGAAAGGGCAAGCCATGAAAAAGATAGGCAGTGCCAAGCGAAGATCCGTGATCGGCAAAATCGATCTCGGCAAAGTCGCACTGAGCAAGTGCCAGTGCGGATGCTCATGCTAATGAGACGCTCTTCGTGGGCTGAGGCTTGGACGTGCGTATCGTCCAGCCTCTTTTTTTAAACCAAAACTAGAAAGGAGAATGGTAGATGAAAAAAATACGTAATCTATCTATGAGATTGTCCTCGTGGACACACCTGTTTTGTGAAAAAGGTAGAGGTCACATTGCCCTTTACCACTCGCTGAACATGGAACTGGTGTTTCTTCGAAAGAAATACCTGCAGGTTGTGGAATTGCTACATTTGGGAACAACGACAGAGCACCTTCATCAAAAGTTCCCTATGTTCTCGAAAGAGATGGTTCGAGTGATAAAAGAACTTTGGCGGACCGGAATGATTGTGGCTGTAGAAAGCGATGATGTAAAGTTACTTGAGGAAAAGAGGAGAATTCATGTTCTACCTCCTGGCCTTGAGACGCTTTATCTCATTGTGACCGACAGTTGTAATCTCCGATGTCGCTACTGCTTCATCAACAACAATATGCCAGAGGGATATCGCCCTAGCATGATGTCGTTTAGGGTTGCGAAAGAAGCGATTGACATGTTCTTTCGGAACCTATCACTCAATCCGCCCGAATATACCGGTCTCAAGAAGACGATTTTCTTCTATGGGGGAGAACCGTTCCTCAACTTCACTCTGATCAAGCAGTCGGTGGAATACATCGAATCTGCTTACAAGAATGAAGTTGTCGCCTTGGGACCAAAGCTACGATTAGCCATTGTCTCTAACGGGACGATGATAACCGAGGAAATCTCTCGGTTTATCGGAGCTCACGATAACATCGATATCGCCATATCGATTGATGGTCCAAAGAAAATTCATGACACCGAAAGGATATGCGTAGGTGGATGCGGATCATTCAACAAAGCGATAAGGGGTGTGAAGCTTCTGAAGGGGGTTGGTGGCAAGAAAGACGTTTCTCTCTCAACAACTGTTGGAGAACACAACATTGACAATCTACCATCACTTCTCAAGCTTCATCGTAGGTATGGCTTTGCCTCAATCAACCTGAATCCTCTGGTCGATACGGCAAACAATACGGTGAGTTTAGAATATATGCAACGTGTTTCCAAACGAATGATCGAGTACTTCAAACTCGCTCGGAAGGAAGGGGTGTACGAAGACAGAATAATGCGTAAGGCAAAGTCCTTTATGGAAAAACGTATCCATGCGTATGATTGCCAAGCTCTCGGGGCTCAGCTCGTCTGTACACCTGATGGTCATTTGGGTGTTTGTCATGAAGGTATCGGTGCTAAGCAATTCTTCTTTGCCAAAGTATCGAAAAACTTCGATTTTCACCACAATCCCGTGATTAGTGAGTGGAAAAGACGAACGCCCTTGAACATGCCACAGTGCTTTGGGTGTCCTGCCCTCGGTATCTGTGGTGGTGGTTGTGCTTATGGATCATGGCTACGAAATGGCAGTATCTGGTCTGTAGACGACCGTTTCTGTATTCACTCCCTAGCGACCCTCAAATGGTTGATCTGGGACCTGTACAAAAGAGTCTAAAGTTCAAGAGAAAGGAAGCCGGCCCCCTTGCTTAAAACACAAGGGGGCTTTATTATTGAATGATGTTTAAAATAGATTTAAACAAACAATTAGATTACGAGGTTTATGCTGACTTTTGGGATTTTTCTGTAGCTGGAGCGAACTTTGGAGAACTAATTAAAAAAGAACATCCTAAAATAAACCTGAAAAACTACAATAAATACATTGATGATTTTTATACTGCTAAAAAATCAGATATGCTTAAAAAGCAAAAAGGAATTAAACAAATTTTAGAAGAAAAGCAAAAACATTTTTTTGGTGAATTAACAAAATTATTTGATATTGATTTTAGTCAAAATACTTATCATGGTTACCTTTCTATATTTAATTGTAATCCTAGGTGGCCAGAGACGAAAACTTTCCAAATCTACTGGAAGAAAGATTTGAAACATGCTCTTGAAGTCATCTTTCATGAATCGCTTCATTTTGCTTTCTTTGAATATTTGGATAAATACTTTTTTGATCAAATTAAAGGGTTGAATAAAAACTCTGGAATATTATGGGAATTATCAGAAATATTTAATGTAATAATCCTAAATTTACCTCAATTTAGAGAAATTATTGAAATAGAAGAAAAACTATTTTATCCTGAATTACAGGACAAATTAATCAAAGCCCAGAATCTTTGGGGGACTAGTCCTAGTGTCAAAGATTTTGTAAATGAATATCTAAAGATTATGACCCTAGGAAAATCCTAGAAAATCACGTCAACATCTTTATCTAAACTTTCAAAAAAAGACTATATCTGATATTATTAATCGGATGAAAACAAATACAAACCCCGTAAAGAATTCTTATAAATAATGTCAGTTTACTATTAGATATAAATAACCTATATTGAAGATATGTTAAATCAAAAACAAAGCGGGAATTCACACGGGGCAAGGAAGATATTACTTTCTGGGGTAAAGCCGACGGGCACGGTGCATTTGGGCAATTATTTTGGTGCTATGAAGCAGTTTGTCAATATGCAAGGTGAGCATGATTGCCATATTTTCATTGCCGATTATCATGCTATGACTACGGTTCAGGACAAAAAAGAAATGTCAAAGCAGATACTTGACGTGGCACTTGACTACCTTGCCATCGGCCTTGATCCGAAGAAAGTTTGCCTATTCAAACAGTCCGATATTCCACAGGTTGCAGAGCTCGCTTGGATTTTCAACTGTATTACCACGGTGCCGTATCTTATGAGAGCGCACGCTTACAAAGATGCCGAAGCGAAGAATAAAGAAATCAATGTCGGAGTATTTGATTATCCGATACTTATGGCTGCTGACATTCTTATACAAGATTCCGATATCGTGCCAGTAGGTCAGGACCAAAAGCAACATCTAGAATACGCCCGTGATATCGCACAAAAGTTCAACAACACTTTTGGTGAGACATTCAAGCTACCAGAACCATTCATAATTCCCAATGTAGAATCCGTGCCAGGGACAGATGGCAGGAAGATGAGCAAAAGTTATGGCAATATCATACCGCTTTTTGCCACAGATGCAGAAATCAAAAAAGCCGTGATGAGCATACCAACAGATTCAAAAGGTGTTGATGAACCGAAAAATCCAGAGGAATCCATAATATTCGCAATTCACAGATTGCTTTTGGATGAAGCCGGCCAAAAAGCTCTGGCAGAAAAATACAAGAAAGGTGGTATGGGCTACAAAGAAGCAAAAGAATCACTTATCAAAGATTTGTCGGCATTTATAAAACCAATACGCGAAAAAAGAGAGATGCTCGCCAAAGATATTGACACCGTGCTTGACATACTAAAAGCTGGCGGCGCTCGCGCTCGCGCAAGAGTGGAGAAAAAAATGAAAGAAGTGAGGGAGAAAGTCGGGGTGGAACTATATTAAAAACCCCGTTAAGCTATATAGGTTATGAATAAACAAAAGGAAAATACAGTTTCCAATAGACAGATATATGAAAAATTCTGGTACGGTGTCAGGCCATACAGATTGCTGTTTTTTATTAGTTATTTTTGCCTCATTTCAGCAACTGTTATAGGTATCTTCACACCATTATTTTATAAACGCTTTTTTGATTTGTTGGGCAATATACAGAACAAAACAGATGATATTCATACACTAGTCTATACAATAATAATAATCGCCGTCCTAAACATAATAAGTATATTATTCTTTCAAAGCGGAATGTTTATTTATAACATCATGGAATCTAGGGTTATGGCTAGGCTTAGACAGATTTCATTTGACTATATGATGCTACATTCTTATAGTTTCTTTACAAATAATTTTACTGGATCGTTGGTACAAAGAGTCAATAGATTTAGCAGGTCTTTTGAGAGACTCTCCGACAGTTTTGCATTTAACTTAGTCCCGCTCATAATCACAATTATTGGGTCTGTGATAGTAACCTGGTTTGTAGCGCCGTTGATTTCTCTTGTCATAATACTTTGGGTGATTTCATACTCTACCTTCAATGTCTTGTTTTCGAGGTGGAAAATGAAATATGATATACAAGTATCCTCGACAGATTCATATGTTACAGGAGTACTTTCTGACAACATAACAAATCACAACGCGATTACTTTATTTACTACCTATGAAAAAGAGACAAATAACTTTAAAGAAATTACAAATGATCAAGCAGAGAAAACCAGATTCTCTTGGAATTTAGGCCAGTTAACTGATGCTGTACAAATTGTACTAATCTCTGTGGTTGAGTTTTTGGCGTTTTATTATACAACTATATTTTGGAGTAAAGGACTTGCAACAATAGGTACTTTTGTCCTTATACAAGTCTATATCATAGCACTGGCACAAAGGCTTTGGGGACTCAACAGAATAGTGCGTGGAATATATGAAAGCCTTGCCGACTCAAGAGAAATGGTAGAGATACTTCTGACGCCACACGAGGTCAAAGATGTCATAAAAGCTAAAGATCTAAAAATCGTCTCTGGGGAGATAAGTCTCAAAAATGTCGGCTTCAATTTTAATGAAACCAGAGAAGTACTTAAAGATATTAATTTAAAAATTTCTGCTGGAGAAAAAATCGCATTTATTGGCCCTTCGGGAGCCGGTAAGACAACTTTGATTAGATTGATATTACGTTTGTATGATCTATCGTCCGGCCATATAGAAATCGACAATCAAGACATATCAAGAGTTACCCAGAGAAGTTTACACAGTCAAATAAGTTTGGTTCCTCAAGACCCAATACTCTTTCACAGAACTTTACTTGAAAACATAAGATATGGCAGAGAAAACGCCAGTGATGAAGAAGTCTTTAGGGCTGCTAAATTGGCACATTGTAATGAATTTATAGACTCTCTGCCTTTGAAGTATGATACCTTTGTCGGTGAAAGGGGAATAAAACTTTCCGGTGGAGAAAGACAAAGAATTGCTATTGCTAGAGCGATTCTTAAAAACGCACCTATCCTGATCTTAGATGAGGCTACTTCAAGTTTAGACTCTGAATCAGAGATGCTAATTCAAAACGCACTCGAAAACTTAATGAAGGGAAAAACAGTTATAGTGATAGCGCATAGACTCTCAACTATTAAGAAAATGGATAGAATTGTGGTTATAGCAGAAGGCAGAATAACAGAAGAAGGAACACATGGTGATCTTATAAATTCAAAGAGTAGTTTATATAATAAGCTCTGGACAATTCAGTCTGGCGGGTTTATATCTGATAAATAAACTGTATTGCATACTTTAGATTTAGGTATTATAATGTCAAGATAAGCATTGAAACCGCAAACACGGTGGAGCTTGGGGAAGAAAGCTGAAAAGCAAGTAGAGCCCCGAAAACCCGAACAATTTTCTTCGGAAAGAAATCCGAACGGGCAAGTGAGAACAAAGTGAGGTGGCACCGCGAACTCGTTCGCCCTCGCAAAAACCAAACGATTTAGTTTGATTTTTGCGAGGGCAATTTAATTTAAGATTAATAAAATAAATATGATAGCTTTTAAAGAATGGCTTAAGCCAGAGAGACAAGATGAGGAGGTAAAGACATATTTAAAACTTACGGATAGACAATTCGATAGGTATTTAGAAATAGTTAGCGGAAGTGAGGAAATGCCAAATGCATTAGGGGAAGAAATCGGTGAAGCATTAAAAGACGCGCCAGACACGGATCGCAAAGAAATAATAAATTGGATAGTAGGTAGATGGGTTAAAAATAATATTAAAGGATAATTTATAAAATTGAAATGAAGAAATTAGAGAAAAAAGAATTAGAGTCAGTAACGAATTTCTTATTTGAGACGGGGATGTTGGCAAAAACACCTAGAAGTGGTTTCTTCTTTCTTGGTAGTGGAGAGCAAAGCGTCGCAGAACACATCAACAGGGTTTGTTATATAGGAATGTCACTTGCGAATATGGCGGAAAATGTGGATTCGGCTAAAATATTAAATATGTGTCTACTTCATGATTTGGCCGAGGCTAGAGTTTCTGATTTAAATTATGTGCATCAAAAATATAATAAAAGAGATGAGAAGGGGGCGGTTAAGGATCTGACTTCGCAAATATTCTTTGGTTCAAAGATAAAAGAGGCTATTGAAGAATATGAGGATAGGAAGACCGTTGAATCAAAGATAGCAAAAGATGCAGATAATCTCGAATTTATTATGTCCCTAAAAGAGCAGGTGGACATAGGGAATAAAAGAGCATTGTCTTGGATAAAGAGTGCGGTTAAAAGGTTGAAGACGGACGAAGCAAAGACACTGGCAGAAAGTATATTAATAACAGATTCCGATAAGTGGTGGTTTGAAGACAAAGAAGACCAATGGTGGGTTAATAGAATTAAAAAATAGTTATGAACATACTACAAATCGCTACAACCATCTTAGGTATATTAATGTCTTTAGGATATTATCCGCAGGCCTATAAAATATATAGGTCAAAATCCGGTGAAAATATCTCTTTTGCTACATATTTTACATTTGGAATAGGCACTTTATTATGGACGATCTATGGTTTCAGTATAAATGACATTATAATTATCTTGAGTTTTATACCGGGAGTAATAGGCTCTTGGTTGGTATTGTTTTTAGCTTTTCATTATAGAAATAATAAAGTTAATTTATAAATAACATGCAAAGAACATATATAAAAGAATTGGCGAGAAAGGTGGGGGAAGAAGTCCTCATAAAAGGCTGGGTGGATGTAAGGCGTGATCACGGAAAACTTATTTTCATAGATATACGTGATATGTCCGGCAAGGTGCAGATGGTGGCATTGCCAAATCACAAAGAAGCCCATACTTTAGCAAATACTGTTCGTCCTGAATGGGTTGTAGAAGTTACAGGTAAAGTAAATGCAAGACCGGAAAGGATGGTAAATAAAGATGAGGCAAATGGCGCAGTAGAAGTGGAAATACTTTTCATGACTGTATTAAATGAAGCGGAAACTCCGGCGATAGATGTACGTGGTGACGGCATGGATGTAGGAGAAGATGCACGTTTGAAATACAGATATTTGGATTTGAGAAGACCGAGGATGCAGAAAAATATTCGAAATAGAAATAAAGTAATGCTTCTTGTCAGAAATATTTTGGAGAAGGAGGGTTTTTGCGAAGTGGAAACTCCAAGCCTTACTGTCGCCACGGCAGAAGGTTCAAGAGATTTCTTGGTCCCTTCAAGATTGGAGCCGGGCAATTTCTACGCCCTTCCGCAGTCACCACAGCAATACAAGCAAATATTGATGGCTTCAGGATTTGAAAAATATTTTCAATTTGCAAGGTGTTATAGAGATGAAGATTCAAGAGGTGATAGACAACCAGAATTCACCCAGATGGACTTAGAAATGAGCTTCGCCACAGAAGAAGATGTTATGGCTGTAAATGAAAAAGCTATTATAGAAGTAGTGAAGACTTTGTATCCTCAGAAGAAAATTCAGCAAATTCCTTTTCCAAAGATTCCGTACGCCGAGGCGATGGCGAAATACGGCTCTGATAAACCTGATATAAGGACAGATAAAAATGATCCGGATTTATTGGCATTTGCTTGGATTGTAGACTTTCCAATGTTTGAAAAAGGTGAGGACGGCAAATGGACATTTACACACAATCCTTTTTCGGGAACAAAACCAGAATCTTTTGACGATCTTATGAATAAGAAAAATATAGAAAAGATAGTCGCTTCGCAATATGATATAGCATTGAACGGCTCTGAAATGGGTGGCGGAAGTATCAGAAATCATAAGCCCGAAGCGCTTAAGAAGGTGCTCGAAATAATGGAATACAGTGAAGAAAAGATTGAGAGAGAATATGGCCATATGCTGAAAGCTTTGAGTGCTGGTACACCTCCGCATGGCGGTATTGCCTGGGGACTCGATAGGATGATTATGATTCTTGAAAACGAACCGAATATTCGCGAAGTTATCGCTTTCTCAAAAAACGGTGAGGGTAAGGACCTAATGATGAACGCCCCTGGAGAAGTCTCTGCCGAACAACTTAGGGATTTGAGATTGGAGATTAAGAAAAAGAAATAAGTTATAAATGTTGTGGTTGTTATAGATGTTTTAATTATAAAATGAAGAGAGAAATAATATTAAAAGGAAATAAGTGTGTATTGAGATCATACAAAAAGGATGATATAGATCCTATGGCTAAAATTGCGAACAATAAAGCAATCGCAAAGAATATGTATTCTGGTTGGCCGAATCCGTACACTAAAAAAGACGCAAAATTATGGGTTGAGAGAAATCTTAAAGAACAAACTATCATAAAATTCCCACTTAAACTCGCAATAGAAGTAAACGGTGTCTTTGCTGGTGGAATTGGAGGAAGCATTAAAGAAAATAGTAATAATAGTGCTATGAGTTTTGGATACTGGCTAGACGAAAAATTTTGGGGAAAAGGAATAATTACAGAAGCAATAGAATTGTTTATTGAATATATTTTCAAAAACACAAAAATATGCAGAATATCAGCTACAGTATACCCTTGGAATGAAGGGTCTAAAAAAGTCTTAGAAAAAACTGGTTTTAAACTTGAAGGAATTATGAGAAGAAGTTATTTTAAGAATGGTAAGATGACGGATGAATACCTATATAGTAAGCTGAAAAATGACTGAGAATCAATTCAAAATTAAAACGGAGGTATTTGAGGGGCCGATGGACCTGCTACTTTCGCTTATTGAAAAGAGAAAACTCTTGATAAATGATATTTCGCTTGCGAAAGTCGCGGATGATTTTATCGCACATTTGCAAAATAGAGAACAATTCCCGATAAAAGATGCTTCAGAATTCCTCGTGATAGCCTCTACACTACTTCTCATAAAATCGAAATCTCTTTTACCGACACTCAACCTTACTGATGAAGAAAAGAGTGATATACACGACCTCGAGCTTAAACTTAAAATCTATAAGAGAATCAAGGAGCTTAGTATTCATATAAAAAATAATTTCTGTAAAAAGATAATCTTTTTTCCAAATACTAGAAAATTCGAACCTGTCTTCTCGCCGGATTCTTCCATGACAAAAGAAAGTATCGCCAAGGCTATTTTTGAAGTTATTAAAAATCTTCCAAAATTTGAAAAAAAACCACAGGTAAAAATAACTAAAGTGGTGAGTTTAGAAGAGATGATTACGAGTCTTACAGATAGAGTAAAAAACCATTTGAAAATGAGTTTCAAAGAATTCTCTGGTATGGGGAAATCAGAAAAAATAAATGTGATTGTGAGCTTCTTGGCTATGCTAGAGCTTGTAAAACAAGGTATAATAGAAGCCTCGCAGGAAAATAAATTTGATGATATAAAGATGGAAAGTAAGCATGTTGGAATACCAATGTATGGATGATTAGGGGTTTCGATGCACTCTTTTTGGAACACGGATATTTTTTTGCTAAAAAATTCCTCGTGCTCGCGCCAGTCGCGCTCGCAAGTTTCCAAAAAGAGTGCATCTACACCCATTAAACAAAATCAATTATGAATAATTTAGAAAAACAATTAGAAGCGGTGCTTTTCTGGAAAGGGGAGCCGATTGCGATCAAAAAGCTCGCACAGATTTTTAATAAAAGTGAAGAAGAGATTTCGACAAGTCTTATCGAGCTTGAGAAAAAACTTCTGGATAGAGGAATAGTACTAGTGAGAAAAGAAAACGAAGTCACACTTGGTACCTCAAAAGATACTTCGGAGCTTATAGAAAAACTTACAAAAGAAGAGCTTGTGAGAGATTTGGGTAGAGCAGGACTTGAAACGCTTTCTATCATTATCTATCAGGGACCACTTTCTCGCGCAGAAATAGACTATATCAGAGGCGTGCAATCCACATTTATCTTGAGAAATCTTATGATTCGCGGGCTGGTAGAAAAAATCCAAAATCCAAAAGATCAGAGAAGCTTCCTATATAAACCGACTTTTGAACTTCTTTCATATCTTGGACTTTCAAAAATAGAAGAAATGCCGGAGTTCGCCAAAGCAAAAGAGGAAATCGAAGGTTTTAAAAATTCTCAAAGACAAGAAGAGGTGGAGGATGATAAAACTAAAGATTCGGAAGAAAAGACAGTAGAACAGATATAAACATGGGGACTTTAGTATTTATTAAAAAAAAATGGTTTTTTGTAGCTATTATAATTTTGGTTGTTTTGTCTCTGTCTATAATTATAGATAGAGATATAAAGACGAAAGAGGTTGTGGAACAACCACTAAAAATATTCGATTACTCTTCATTTAAAGACATAACGGCAAAGTCGTATTGTGTTTATGACATCCTGGCAGACAAAATCATATTCGCAAAAGATGAGCACACACATCTTCCACTTGCTTCTGTCACAAAGCTTATGACTGCCCTTATAGCAAAAGAGAATTTACCACAGAATACTATTATAAAAATAGATTTAGATGCAATAAAAGAAGAAGGGGATAGTGGGTTATTAGTAGGAGAGAGGTGGGGACTTAAAAACTTAATTGATTTTAGTCTTATTACATCTTCAAATGATGGCATACAGGCTATCGCTAGTGCAATAAATAATTATAGTCTGATACATAGCACAAGTAGTGAAAATACCGTATCCCTGATGAATAAGAAAGCTGAAGATATTTTACTGAGAGACACAGTATTTCTGAATGAAACAGGTCTTGATATAGACAAAGATCTGTCCGGTGCATATAGCTCTGCTTACGACATAACACATCTCTTAGCATATATTATTAAAAATAATCCAAGCTTGATATCAGATACCGTCCTAGAAAAAACTTCCTATAATTCTGATGACAAAATCAAACATGAAGCAAAAAATACAAATACCTATATAAATAAGATTCCACAAATCTTGGCTTCAAAAACTGGTTTTACAGACCTTGCGGGTGGAAATCTGGCTATAGTATTTGATGCGGGCTTTATGCACCCTGTCGCTGTAGTTGCACTTGGATCGACCGAGGATGGAAGGTTTACGGATGTAGAGAACCTGGTCAAACTCACTTTACAAAAACTCTCCGAGTGATCTTTATTTTAGTCACGAAAAATTATATAATACCCAAATGGCTATAAATGTAATTAAAGTAATATTGCCGGCTATAATTTCCTTCGTTGTTGGTATTCTCATAACGCCTTTCATCACAAACTTTCTATACAAGAACGAAATGTGGAAAAAGAAAGCTAAGACTGTCGCAATAGACGGTGGCGGAACGCCTATATTCAACAGTCTCCACGCTACAAGAGAGACAAGCACCCCAAGAATGGGAGGTATTGTCATCTGGGCATCGGTGATTATTACAACCGTTGGTCTATGGCTCTTGGCGCACTTTTTCCCGACAGACATTTTGACCAAGCTTGATTTCTTAAGTAGAAATCAGACGTGGATACCGTTTTCGACAATGTTCCTCGGTGCAATCATCGGCCTCCTGGATGATATTCTTGATATAAGAGGTAGTGGTGGAAACTATGCCGGAGGTCTTTCGTTAAGAAAAAGACTTTTTCTTGTAGCAATAATTTCTTTTCTGATTTCTCTATGGTTTTATTTCAAACTCGAAGTCAATACAATAAATTTCCCGTTCATTTACGGTATCGATCTTAGTTTCTGGTTCATTCCAATCTTCATCATGGTAATTCTTCTTATCTATTCTGGTGGAATTATAGATGGCATAGATGGACTTTCTGGAGGGGTTTTTGCTTCCGCTTTTGCTGCATATGCAGGTATCGCTTTTTTCCAAAACCAGATAAATCTTGCAGCCTTTTGTATTGTTGTTGTCGGTTCTATTCTTGCTTTCTTGTGGTTTAATATCCCTCCGGCACGTTTTTATATGTCAGAGACCGGAAGTATGGCACTTACTATTACGCTCGGTATTATCGCCTTCATGACAGATTCAATGGTAGATGGTAGGGGAGTTGCGGTTCTTCCCATTATTGCCTTTCCGCTAATTATTACAACTCTTTCTGTAGTAATTCAACTTTTATCTAAAAAGTTTCGAGGTAAAAAGATATTTCTTGTTGCACCAATACACCATCATTTCGAAGCCAAAGGTTGGCCGGGATATAAAGTCTCTATGCGATATTGGATTGTAAGCATCGTTTGCGCAGTCTTCGGATTAATTTTGGCACTTATATAAAATGTCTCAAAAAAGAGAGGTAGATAAGGTCTTTTTTTCCACCGTCTTAATTATGGCTGTTTTGGGTTTTGCTGTCTTTACTTCAGCATCAATGGGAATACTTGCAAAAGATAGCGCTAAGTTTGCATCAATAATGTTTAGACAGGTTTTTTGGGGGCTCTTTGTCGGCTTTGTTGCCTGCTACTTAGTATCAAGACTAGACTACAGAATTCTCAAAAAATATTCTTTTTATATTTTCTTATTATCAGTAATATCAATGATACTTGTCTTTGTCCCTCAACTGGGAGTATCAATAAACGGAGCAAAAAGATGGATTGATATTGCGGGCATGACATTTCAACCGATTGAAATATTAAATACTGGATTTATTATATACCTGGCCGCCTGGTTTTCTTTTGTAAAAGATAAAATTGAACAATTTAGATACAGCTTATTACCCCTACTTATACTTCTTGGTATTTCTGGAATATTATTACTTTTACAACCAGATGCAGACTCTTTCCTTATACTTGGATTCGTAGGTGTAGTGATGCTCGTCTCGGCTGGAGGTAAATTTAAACACATAATCGCTGTCGGTCTTATTGGACTTTTATTCTTAGTCGTCCTTGCATTATCTAGGCCATACATCATGACAAGAATTACTTCTTTTTTTAATCCAGCAGATAATGCACAGTCTTCAGGGTATCAAATACAGCAATCGCTTATTGCTGTGGGGTCTGGTGGAATGTTTGGAAGAGGACTTGGACAAAGTATACAGAAGTTTAAATTTCTACCAGAGTCTATAAGCGACTCCATCTTCGCTGTCGCTGGAGAAGAACTCGGTTTTATTGGATGTATTTTTATAATATTACTCTTTCTATTTTTCGTCTTCAGGGCTTTTAGAATAGCCATAAGATCTCCTGATTCCTTTGGTGGACTTTTGGTCATAGGAATTGTTATACTTATAACGTGCCGTTCATTCATGAATATTGCATCAATGCTCGGCGTTATACCTATTTCTGGTGTACCATTGGCTTTCTTTAGTCAGGGAGGAACGGCTATGTTTATAACACTTATACAAATAGGTATTATAATCAGTGTATCGAGATCAGCAAAACTACAACAGAAAAATTAAAATTATGAAAATATTACTTACAGGAGGTGGCTCGGGTGGACATTTTTATCCACTTATTGCCGTAGCGGAAGAAATAAACAGACAAGTAAAAGAAGAAAAGCTTTTACCTGTTGAGATCTTTTTTATGTCAGATTCGCCTTATGATTCTGAAGCGCTTCTAGATAATAATATTACCTTTATAAAAATATCGGCAGGAAAAGTTCGTAGATATTTTTCTTTACTAAATTTTTTTGATCTGTTTAAAACTTCCTTCGGAATAATTTCTGCAACGATTAAACTTTTTAGACTCTATCCGGATGTGATTTTTAGCAAAGGCGCTTACACTAGCTTCCCGGTACTTTTTGCTGCAAGACTTCTAAAAATCCCTGTGATTATACATGAATCTGATAGTATACCCGGCAGAACAAACACATGGTCAGCTAAATTTGCAAATAAAATTGCAGTATCATATCCAGAGACGATGGAATATTTTGATAAAACAAAGGTAGCTTATACTGGAAATCCTATAAGAAAAGCTGTTCTGTCACCAACAGTATCCGGAGCAAGAGAGTTCTTGGGCATGCAAGAAGACGCACCAGTGATCTTTATCATCGGCGGATCTCTCGGTTCTCAACTTATCAATGAACAGATATTAAATATCCTTCCACAACTTGTAGAAAGATATTATGTAATACACCAAACAGGTAAAGCTAATATAGAAGAAGTCTCTAGAACAGCTAGTGTTGTGCTTTCAGAAAGTCAATATAAGACAAGATATAGGCCGTATGATTATTTAGATAATCTAAATATCAGTATGGCAGCTGGCGTTTCAAGTCTGATTATATCGCGTGCCGGCTCCGCCATATTTGAAATCGCTTCATGGGGACTTCCTAGTATTATAATTCCAATATCAGACTCAAACGGTAATCATCAAAGAGAAAACGCTTATAACTATGCTAGATTTGGTGCAGCTACAATTATTGAAGAGAAAAATCTTTCTTCAAATATCCTTCTCACTGAAATAATTAGAATAATGGATGATAAAGAACTATATAAAAAGATGACTACTGGAGCAAAAAGTTTTATAAAAGGCGACTCAGCAAAGGTAATAGCCGGAGAAATAATCCAAATAGGACTTCAACATGAGCAATAGCGACAAAAAAGTTGTTGTTAGATTTGCACCCAGCCCAACGGGCCTTTTTCACGTTGGTAGTGCTAGGGTAGCACTTTTTAATTATGTCTTTGCTAAACAAAATCAAGGTAAATTTCTATTAAGAATTGAAGACACCGACAAAGAAAGGTCTAAAAAGGAATACACAGACGACATACTAAATGGCATGAAATGGCTTGGGCTTAGCTACGATGAGTCTTTTAAACAATCTGAAAGAGAACATGTATATAAAAAATATATAGAAAATCTTATAAAAGAAGACAAGGCTTATATATCTAAAGAAGAAATAAAAGAAGAGGGTCAGAGAGCAGAAGTTATAAGATTTAGAAATCCAAATAAAAAGATAAAGTTTAAAGATCTTATACGCGGGGAAATAGAATTTGATACAACAGAACTTGGAGACTTCGTTATTGCCAAAAGCTTAGAAGAACCAATATTTCACGTTGTTGTTGTTATAGATGATTTTGAAATGGGTATTACACATGTAATAAGGGGTGAAGATCATATTTCCAATACGCCAAGACATATTCTCATACAAGAAGCCCTCGGTGCACCAACCCCTATATATGCGCACTTACCGCTTATTCTTGCAGAAGATAGGGCAAAATTATCCAAAAGAAAACATGGTGAAATGACTTCTGTAAAATATTATGAAAAGATGGGTTATCTTCCAGAAGCTTTTATAAATTTCATTTCAATGGTCGGCTGGAATCCCGGAAGTGATATAGAGATGATGACGATTGAAGACATAATCAATAAATTTGATATTGGGAAGGTACAAAAGGGTGGGGCAATATTTAATAAAGAAAAGCTTCTATGGTTTAATAAAGAATATCTAAAAAGGTTGCCTGGTGAAAAAATAAAGGAGGAAATAGGGAAGAGGTTGCCATCTAATTGCCAAGATAAAGATATTGTGGATAAAATCACCCCAATAATAACAGAAAGAATAAACGTTTGGTCTGATATAGATAAAATGGTAGCCGATGGAGATATTCAATATTTCTTTGAAAAGCCTAGTATCAAAGAAGAGATCCTTGTCTGGAAAAAGGGGGGTACAGAAGATGAAGCCAAAGAAAACTTGTCTTTAGTATCTACATTACTGGTAAAAATATCTGAAGATAATTTTAATAAAGATTCAGTAAAAGAAACCATATGGAAAATAGCCGAAGAAAAGGGGAGGGGTAACGTTCTCTGGCCACTTCGCGTTTCTCTATCAGGAAAAGAAAAATCACCTGATCCTTTTGTCTTGTGTGAAATACTTGGTAAAAAAGAGACACTTCAAAGGATAGAAAATGCAATTACAATTCTTTCAAAATAAGATGTTTTTCTTAAAAAAGACAGCTTTATATTCGCTTATCTTTCTGCTTTCGCTTTTATTAAGTAATATCTGCTATTCTTCGTCAATAGATGAAATAAAACAAAAAATAGAACAAACAAGTAAGAATAGAGAACAATTACAAAAAGAGATAGACCAGTATCAAAATCAACTTAAAGATATCGGTACTCAAGCGGATACACTTTCCAAAGCCATAAAGACTCTTGAAGCCACCGAAAAGAAAACTTCCTTAGATATAAAACTCACAGAAAACAATATAAACTCTGCAAATCTTGAAATAGAGAGGCTTGGTATTGAAATAAGAAAGAAAGAAACAGAAATAGACAAAAACAGTGTGGTTATAGAGGTTTTGATAAATGAAGTAAATGAATCTGATAATTCATCTATAATAGAGACTCTTTTAAAATATAAAGATCTTTCAGAGTTCTGGAATGAAATGGAGGGTATTTATAAATTGCAAAATCAATTAAAAAATAAACTCATAGAAACAAAGAAGGTTAGGGATGATCTCGGTATTGATAAGAAAGACAATGAAAGCAAGAAAAAAGAACTTTTATCTCTAAAATCAGAACTGGAGGATAAGAAAGCAATCTTAGAAATAAACAAAAAAGAAAAGAATAAAGTCCTTACCGAAACAAAAAATAAAGAATCCAACTATAAAAGACTTCTGTCAGAGAAACAGGCCCTTGCAGATGCTTTTGATAAAGAACTTGCTCAATTTGAATCAGAGCTAAAATTTGCTATAGATCCAAATAGTATCCCTGCGGCTGGAAAAGGCATTTTGTCTTGGCCATTAGATAATATCTATATAACACAAAGGTTTGGGGTGACATCAGACTCTGGCAGGCTCTACACGACAGGAAGTCACAATGGGGTAGATTTTAGAGCATCTGTTGGTACAAGAGTTAAAGCCACACTAAGTGGCACTGTGGAAGGGACAGGTGACACGGATCTTGTCTGTTCTGGTGCTTCATATGGTAAATGGGTTCTCATAAAACACAATAATGGCCTAACGACCTTATACGGACATCTTTCTCTTATAAAAGTTAAGGCCGGTGATCAAATATTTACGGGAGATATAATAGGATACTCCGGAAACACTGGCTACTCCACCGGTCCGCACCTCCACTTTGGATTATTTGCCTCACAGGGTGTAAAAATAATGAGTAAAAAAAGTGCTGTCTGCAAAGGTACATATATATTGCCGATGGCAGACATAAGAGCTTATCTTGATCCATTGGCTTACTTATAAACACCCACAGGGCTTTTAACGTGATATAATTGTAGGGTAATAGAAATTTTAAATATAATCTCATATGAAAAAAGGTTTAATAAAGATGATAATTTTAATAGTGATCGCTCTGATCATTCTCGGATACTTTGGCTTCGATATAGGGGGTATTATAAGTGGGGATAAAGTACAAGGTAATCTAGGCTATATGTGGGACTTCATAAAGACATTCTGGAACAATTATTTGGCGGCTCCGATAATTTATATTTGGGATAAACTCATCGTTGGGGTAGTGTGGAAAGTTTTCCAGCATGGATTAGATCTTCTACAATAATAATTATTATCAAAAAAGAACCTACTAAAGGTTCTTTTTTGATTTGCAGAGGGGGAAGTGGTTAAAAAGATAAACAGCCTTATTATACATGTATATAGCGGGCAAGATATATTGTGCGACATGTATATAATGTAATAAGCCCTCTTCCCTCAACCAATTAGGGTACACAAACTGGAGCAAAAGAAAAGCCGACCGTGCAACAGGTCGGCTCACTAACTTCCACACTGACAATCAAACAGCAATGAGAGTGGTCGGGAGATGATAATCTTCGACGGCCGTCATATCTTTGCTGAATCTGACCCAACCGTCCCTGATCTCATCCCCTGCTATAAGCATCGGTATAAAGATCTTGTCTGCCGGTAGCATATCCAAGGTCGGAATCTCCGCTGGAGAGAACCATGTCGGAGTCTTCATTTCTTCTGACTCCAGTGGTTCACCCTCAAACTCAGTGCAGGTAAAGAGATAAACAAACCAGAGTGCTGTGTTTTGCCAATCGTAGAAAGTTATCTCGCCCTTTGGTACAAGATGTCTCTTTTTGACATTGAGACCCCAGTTTGACTCCTCATGGGTTTCCCTCACACCAGCATCTGCCGAGTCTTCACCGACTTCAAGCTCGCCACCATAGCTATTCCATTTATTGGCTCCGATTTTTGCACCGGTCCATTTCTTGCAAAGAAGGATTTTACCTTTCCGCAAATATAAAACTAAAACTCCGATTTTCATAATGTCTCCCTTTGTTCTGTTCTGATTAAAGACTATTACAAAGCAGTTTTTTGTCAACGAGGAAAACATAAAAGGCGGGCGCACTTTGTGCGCCCGCCTTTTATGTTTAATCTCTAATAAATTACTTAATAAGTGCTATCTGATTTGACGGGATAGCTGCCGTATTATCATTCCAGCAAGCCGAAGAAGATATCCATGGTTGCACACCTTCTCTGTTATAAAGATACTTAGCATAAGCCATATTGCCTTCCGGAGTCATAAGATCATATCCTAGTTTACCTGCCTTATCAGCATGATAATATAAGTTGATCTGCATAACACCGACGTCTGATTTGTTGACTTTACCTCTTAAGACGCTTCCATCTTTGTCATACTGCCTGAAATGAGATTCGCATCTAGCGATATCTATTAAGAGAGGATCCTCAGCAAATAATTTTTGAACTTTATTTCTAAGACCTTCATTGTCTGGAATATTTATTTCTGTCTTCTCTTCTATTGGTGCCAACACTCCCCTAGGGCTTGTTGAAACGTTATCAGCAACTATTGTCGAAGCTGAACCATATAGTGAAGAAAAAACAAAAAATGATGTTGTTATTATTTCTATCATATAAAAATCAGAGACTCGCTCTGATTCCTATACATACTAGCATATTTGGTTTTACTTGTCAAGCTTTTACAACGCTTTTCGACCACCGTCAAACATCAAATAAGGGCTATGTTGAGCCACATTTTCCTTGATTTCTCACCTATTCTGTGGTCTAAATTTTGGTGGTATTTATATAAGGCTAGTACCTAAAACCAAGGTATCTGGTATTTTTCATATTCTGGCAATAATTTCTTATCAAAAAGTAATCGAGAGAGAGCTTCTCCTGCGGATTTTGCATCTCTTAGAGAGTTGTGTGGTTTTATCTCTGCCGGAATTCCTACATATTGCATTATTTTTGCAGAATTAAGCGAGCTTCTGTTTTTCTCCGTAGGTGGAATTAATCCCCTCTTTATCATATGCATATAACAAATAGAATGTAGATCTATTGTCCTATAAGCAAAAGGCCAGTCCAAATGAGCCCTGTGCGCGGTCGCTTGCAAGAAATCTCTATCGAAAGATGGATTCTGACCTCCGAAAGTATGCTCTCCTCGCTTCATAGCCCAGTCAATAAACTTTTCTATGAGTTCTGTGTCGGTTTGCTTTTGTGGATCTCGCATTTCTGTCTCGGAAAAACCAGCAATAGGTATGGCCTCATCTAAAATATGCAATTCTTTTGAAATCCTACATTCACCATAAAATTGTTCCATCGGTGTATCAAAATCAATCGCTCCAATAGATACAATACCATGTTTATTTGGATCAAGACCGCTGGCTTCCACATCTACAATTATCATAAATAAATTATATCACGGATTATTTTAATCCTGTACAACCGACCGCTGGGGCTAAACCCCTCGCTTTGGCTTCTTCCATGGTAGAAAACCAGATTTTATTTTCTTCTTTGATGCGATCTACACCAGAACACCAAGGATAATAGTATTTTGTGCCACTTTTTGAGGCGAGGACTAGGCCATTTGAAGGATTTGTCGGGGTGGGAGCAATTTGGGCGGCGCGAGAGTCCGCGGACGCGCCGCCCTCCCCTCCCTCCGTCACAGTTTCCTTCAAAGCATTGGCAAGCAGAGCTTCCTCCACTTTATACACCGCTATCGGCGTCTTTTTCTTTTCTATTGCCGACAATTTACCCAGACCAAATGAAGCCATCCCTACAAGCACAATAATAAACACAATAAACAAATCTGCCCCTATTTTAAGGCCAATTTCCTTGCTATATACCTTGTCTTTGATATCCGCAGAAAAGGACTTGATTTTTCCGGTCAAATCATTTATACTCATTTGTACAGATATTGTATCAAATCCACACAGTTTTGTGGATATTAATTTTCAAAAAATAAAATGGCACATCGTAAAGCAGAAGGTTCAACAAGAAATGGGCGAGATTCAAATCCACGATATTTAGGCGTGAAGATTAACCATGGAGAAATCGCCAAAATCGGTCAGATAATCTTGAGACAAAAAGGTAGAAACACTATCGCCGGAAAGAATGTCGGTGTCGGTAAAGATCACACTTTATTTGCTCTCAAGGACGGCATTGTAGAATACACCACAAAGAGAAAAAACAATTTTGATTCTACTATCACTAGAAGAAACCTCGTAAATGTAAAATTAGCCTAAATCAAAAAACCACCGCAAGGTGGTTTTTTTAACTAACGAAGTTTTTGTGTAGGGGTGGCAACCTGTTCATTTTGAAATGCCTTGGGAGCGCGACTGGCGCGAGTTGAAATTTGGGTTGGGACCCAAATGAAAGACCTTGAACGTTTTGTACTCAAAATGTGAAAGGTGTACAGTTCCTGTAAGGAACGAGGAATTTTTTAGCAAGAAAATATCCGTGCATTTCAAAATGAATAGGTTGACAGGACCCCGTGCAAAAATTTCGTTAGTCTTAAATACTTTCTGCCTTTATCAAAAGCTTTATCTCAAAACTCTTCCCATTCACCTTTAGATTCACAGTCTGCTCCCCCACTTCCTTTATCGGCTTTTCAAGCTCAAAAATATCGAGAGGAAGCTCGGTGCCTGTCTGCTTTTTAAATTCTTCTATAATCTGCTCTTTGTGAATTCCAGCAAATAAATGGCCTTTGTCATTTACTTTTCCGAGAATTAACAGCTTTCCATCTTTCAGTTTTGCCACAGCAGATTCCAATCCTTTTTCAAATTCCTCTTTAGAAAGAGTGTCTTTTACTTTCCTCGATTCAACACTTCTGATATTCCCTTCTGTCGCTGGCAAAGCTGAGCCAGACGGTATAAGCGAGTTTATAGCAAAGCCATCCGCCACATCTTTTATCTCAAATTTCCTCCCAACCTTCTTTACATCTTTTATAAGTATGATTTTCATAAAATATTTATTAATTTATATATGTTCATACTAATACAAAACAGGTACATATGCAAAGGCTGGGTTTCCGTCTTTATTTTTTATTTTGATAACACCTCCACCGCTTTTTCAAATTGCGAATCCACCCCGGCCTTTGCATCAGCATCGGATATTTTTACTTCATAATCAGGGGTAATCCCTTTCTCTGAAATCGAATTTCCATTTGGTGTAAGCCATTTTGCAATGGTCATTTTTAGTGATGTCTCTGGGGTTATCTTTATAAGTTCTTGTACCGAGCCTTTACCAAAAGTCTTCGCACCAACAAGCTTTGCAACTCCGTGTTCTTGTAAAGCTCCGGCAAGAATCTCCGAGGCTGAGGCTGAACCACCATCTACTAAAATTACCATTTTGAGTTGATCTGTAAATACATCGTATCCTTTGCTTCTATATATTTTTCCTCCTTTCATACCAAAATCTTCACTTACAACCACCTTACCCATAGGCAAAAACCAGCTCGCCATATCTACGGCAGACTCTAAATATCCTCCAGGATTACCTCGAAGATCAAGAGTAAGTTTGTATTTGCCTGAATCAATAAATTCCCTAAGAGCAGATCTGAAAGCGCCTGCGGCTGGTGCATAAAAATTATAAAGTTTAATCACAAAAACATCTCCCTTTATCTCCGTGTCTAGAGTAGGAACATTTATAATCCCCCTGGTGATTTTTACCTCAAAGGAATCTTTTTTACCTTCCCTGGCTATTTTTAAAACGACCTGTGTACCTGCCTTTCCTCTAATAAGCTTTACGGCTTTATCCACAGATATACCTTCTGTGGATTTACCATCTATAGTAAGTATTTGATCTCCACTCTTTATACCAGCATTGTATGCAGGGGTGGCTTTCAGGGGAGAGACAACTATTAAACTATTCTCTTTGATACCGATTTCCATTCCAACTCCCTCGAAATTTCCACTAATATCACTTTCAAATGCCGTGCTATCTTCTGGTGGCATAAAAATCGTATAAGGATCTCCGTATGCGGTAGTTAGACCCTGTATCGCTCCCCAGATTTTTTCTTGATTATTTATGACTTTTGAACTTTTAACTGTCGGTACGAATCTGGTTTCTAGATCCTTCCAGACTTCCCAAAAAGGTGTCATGTCAATGGTAGAAGATGAGGTATTATCTATTTTAGAATTATCAACAAAGACAATCTTCTGTATGGAAGAGTCTGAGAATCTGACCCCAACATAAGCACCTACTCCAAAGACTAGTGCAAGGATTACACCAAGAACCAAAACAAACTTGCTCAATTTGAAATTATTTTCCATATTTCACATAAGTATCTCAAAATTAATCCACTTGGTCAATTTCTTATTAACTTGTTACAAAATAATTAAAAAGGTATAATTTCAGGAAGTAATATAAAATTATATGATCAAAAAATATACATATAAGTCCGTCACTTGGGTAGATGTAGAGAATCCTACTACAGAAGATGTACGAGATCTCGTAGAGGAATTTTCGGTAAACACATCGGTAGCCAAAGATCTCCAACTTCCAACATACAAAGAAAAGATAGCTATGCACAAAAACTATCTCTATCTTGTTATGCACTTCCCCATCTTAAGACGAGGGGCAGATGGTGATGCAAAAGATCAGGAGGTGGATTTTATAGTCGGTAAAGATTTTATAATAACGACGAGATATGAGTCCATCGACGCCCTTGAAAGATTCCAAAAAACATTTGAGGTCAATTCAATCTTGCACAAAGAAAAAATGACTGATCACGCTGGATATGTCTTCTACTATATTATAAAAGAATTATACAAAGCAATCTCTGATGAGGTTGACTCTCTAAATGATTCCCTTGAAAGAGTTGAAAAATCAGTCTTTAGAGGAAAAGAGAAAGAAATGGTCTGGTCTATTTCAAATCTGAATAGAGATCTATTACACTTAAATCATACTGTAAATTCTCACAAAGAGATATTCGAGACTTTGCCAGGACTTACATTGAAGTTCTTCGGCGAAGAATTTGCAGATAATTGTGATAAACTCCTCAATGAATACTATAGGATACATGATGTCATGGAAAATAGCGTAGATTTCTTAAAAGAACTCCGTGATACAAACGATTCTCTTTTAAATACAAAGCAGAATCAAATCATGAAGACTTTAACCATACTTACTTTCTTGGCTCTTCCTTTTACTGTTATTACGGGATTCTTCCAGATGAATACCATAAATACCCCGTTTATTGGTTATACACACGATTGGCCAATAATAGTTTCCACAGAAGTAATTGCTGTTGTCGTTTTACTTGTCCTCGCAAGATTTAAGAAATGGCTTTAAAATGATCTTAGATTTTTTCAGAAAGAAAGAAGAAAAACCTATATATCTCTTTAATACTCTTTCCAAACAAAAGGAGTTATTTAAGTCGATTAAGAAATGTCATGTAAGTTTCTATCAATGCGGGCCAACAGTATACTGGACACAACACTTGGGTAATCTCCGTGCAGCTACTTTGTCTGATTTCATACGTAAGACATTTGTGTATCTCGGATACAAAGTAAAGTTTGTCAGGAACTATACCGATGTTGGTCACCTTGTTTCTGATGGTGATTCTGGTGAAGACAAAATGGAAAAGGGGGTAAAAAGAGAAGGTTTAAGCCCCAGACAAATCGCCGACAAATATATTGAAATCTTTGAAAACGACATTAAAGATTTAAACATCCCACTACCAGATTTTACTCCACGTGCAACTGACTATATAAAAGAAATCATACAGATGATCGAGACTTTGTTGAAAAAAGGCTTCGCATATTCCACAGATCTCGCCATATATTTCGATGTAACAAAAGCAAAAGATTATACTCGCCTATCAAGACAAAACCTTGAAGAAAATAGGGCCGGCAGTGGACATGCTGATGTGGAAGACAAGCAAAAGAGAAATCATGTAGATTTTGCTTTGTGGTTTTTCCGCGCAGGCACACATAAAAACGCAATACAATATTGGCCGTCTCCATTTAAGTCGGCTCTTGTAGAAAATGGCAACGGCTTTCCTGGCTGGCATATTGAGTGTTCTTCAATGTCAAAGAAACTCCTCGGAGATACTATTGATATACATATGGGGGGTATAGAACACATACCAGTGCATCATACAAACGAAATTGCCCAAAGCGAATCTGCAAATGGAAAGCCTTTTGTACATTATTGGTTACACAATGAATGGCTTATAACAAACGGTGGTAAAATGGCAAAATCAGACGGCACAGCATATAATTTAGCCGATGTAAAAGAAAGGGGTTTTGATCCGCTCTCTGTACGTTTCCTCTTCTTGCAGGCACACTATCGATCCAAACAAAATTTCACTTGGGAATCTCTGACAGCGGCACAAAGTGGTCTTGATAGATTAAGAAAGCAAGTCTTATCTCTTGGTAAAAAAGTCGGCAAAATAGATAGGAAATATAAAAAAGACTTTACAGAAAAGATTAGTGATGATTTTAATACTCCACAGGCTCTTGCAATTTTAAGTGAAGTCTTAAGATCAAACTTCTCCGATGAAGACAAACTCGCTACTATTCTAGATTTTGATAATGTACTTGGACTGAATTTGAAAGATATAACAATAAATTCAAATACTATAGAAAAGATGCCAATTGAGATACAGGAAATATTAGACGAAAGAAGTGTTGCGAGAGAAAATAAGGAATGGAAAAAATCAGATGAGCTTAGAGATAAAATATTCACTCTTGGTTATACTGTAAAAGATACATCTGAAGGTCAAGAAATCACCAAAATATAGACCCTCTTCCTTAAAAATGCTATAAATATATTGGATATGAACCCAGTCTAGAAAGGACTAATTTTGAAAAAGTTTGCACAAACTTTGCTGATCGTTTTTGGTCTTATCATCCTCCCCGGACGATATTTGGCCTCAGAACTTGCAGGATATGCAAGCGACTATGGTTTGGATCTTTCAAACTATCATAAAAGTCACGATTCCACGATCTTTGTCGGCTTCTCTTTTAGATTTTGAATCGATTTTGGTTGGCCGGATTTGCTCATGTGAGTAGATCCGGCCATTTTTATTCTCCACATATTACTCACATTTTATTCTCTTTTTTGATTGCAGTTTTTCAAGAGGGCGTGATAAAATTGTTTCAATGGCAAATGAAGCAAAAAAAATAAATATCAGAATTCCGCCACAAAACATAGACTCCGAGAGGGCACTTCTCGGTTCTCTTATGTTGAGCCAAGACAAGCTACCTGAAATTATGGACCTTGTTCATCCAGAAGCTTTTTATGTTGAAAAACACAAAATCATTTTCAGAGCGATGATGGATCTGTATCATAAGAGAGAACCAATAGACCTTCTTACACTCTCTTCCAAACTAAAAGAAAATGGTGAGCTTGATAGAGTCGGTGGTATGAGTTATCTCACCGAGCTTACAAGTGTCGTCCCCTCTTCCACCAACGCCGAACACTATGGGCAAATAGTCCAGAAAAAGCACACTATGCGACGCCTGATAGAAGCCGGTGAGCATATCGGCAATCTCGGTTATGATGAAGCATTTGAACTTGAAGAACTCTTAGATAAGGCCGAAAAGAAAATGTACGAAGTTACGAGCACAAACCTTTCTGGTAATTTTATAGAATTAAAAGATGAGCTTGGAAAAGCAATGGAAAGACTTGATCGCCTTCATAAGACAAAGGGTGAACTTCGTGGAGTACCGACCGGTTTCAAAGATTTGGATGCCAAACTTTCTGGACTACAAAATTCGGATCTTATTATTCTTGCTGCAAGACCTTCCATGGGTAAGACTTCTCTTGCGATGGATATAGTGCGAAACGCGGCGATCAGGTACGGCATACCAACAGCAGTCTTTTCACTTGAGATGAGTACTCAACAACTCGTAGACAGAATGCTTGCCGCAGAATCACGTGTAGATGCATGGAAACTCCGCACGGGTAATCTTTCTCTTGATAGCGAGTTTGAAAAAATCCGCTCTTCACTTGAACCCCTTTCAAAAGCACCAATTTACGTGGACGACCAAGCTGCAAACAATATTTTGAAAATTCGCTCTATTGTAAGACGTCTTAAACATGAGAAAAAGCTTGGTCTTGTTGTTATAGATTATCTTCAGCTTATGTCCCCTGTTCAAACTAAGAACAATGACAATTTAGTTCAACAAATTACTGAAATTTCGCGCTCTCTCAAACAACTCGCAAAAGAGTTTGATATCCCTGTCCTTGCTCTTTCACAGCTTTCGAGAGCTGTGGAACAAAGAGGTGGCAAACCAAGGCTTTCAGACTTAAGAGATTCAGGTTCTATTGAACAAGATGCCGATGTTGTCATGTTTATTCACCGAGAGATAAATGATGAGGGTGGTGGTAGAAAACAAACAGCAGAAATTCTCATAGAAAAACACAGAAATGGTCCAACAGGAAAAGTTGATCTATATTTTGACGCTGACAAGTCTTCTTTCTTACCTGTAGACAAAAGCGACTTTGGAGACTTTGGAGCATCCATGCAATAAAGGCAAACTTATGAACTCCATAGAAAGATTAACAAAAATATTTTCTGAATTCCCTGGTATCGGGCCAAAACAAGCGAGGAGATTCGTGTATTTTTTAATTACAAGAAATCCAAGCTATGTGGACGAATTTAGAAAAGAGATCACTAATCTGCGTGGTGAAATAGAAACTTGTGCTGATTGTAAAAAATATTTTATCCTGACCGGACAGGTAAAAAACGCTGATCTGAAAAAACTTTGCAATATTTGTGCTGATACTACCCGTGATGCAAGCTCTCTTATGATAGTCAGCCGAGATATAGATTTGGAAAATATAGAAAAAAGCAGATTTTTTAGTGGAAAATATTTTGTCCTTGGAGGGCTTGTACCGATTCTCGATAAAAATCCGGAACAAAGGATAAGATTAAATGAAATGATTTCGCTTGTAAGCAGAAATGCCGATAAAGGCCTAAAAGAAATAATTATTGGTTTAGATGCCAACTCCGAAGGAGAATATACCGCAGAAATCATGAAAAAAGCCCTCTCCCCGCTCGCCGAGAAATATAATATAAAGATTTCCGAGCTTGGTCGCGGACTTTCTACTGGCACAGAGCTTGAATACTCCGACCCAGAGACTATTAAAAACGCTTTAAAAAATAGAGGGTAACATGCCTAAAATAATAGAAATTACTTTTGATAAAGAAATTGTCGGATTGATTGATGAAAAGATAATAAATAGACTTTTCAATAATCCTCCTAAAATTGTAGGTGTAAAAGAGGGTCTTTGTAGTATTGTAAAAGATCCTCTTAATAATGACAGAAAAGTTTTACAGATAAAGTATCAAAAAGAAATAATACAAGAAGAAAAGACGAGGTGGCGTTTAAGATTTGATAAGCCTGTAGAATCTGCAACTGTTACATATAAGGTTATGTTTCCGGAAGGATTTGATTTTGTAAGGGGTGGAAAATTACCTGGATTTTATGGTGGCACAGCCCCAAGGGGTGGCGATAAGTCGAATCTCGGAGATGGTTTTACTGCGAGGGTAATGTGGAGAGAAAATGGGGAAATTTTCCAATATATGTATTGGATGGAAAAAGATGAAAAGAAAAATTGGGGGGATGATTTACCTTGGATTGATTTGGACGGAGATATGAGACCTTTTAGGTTTATACCGGGGAAATGGCATACACTTACTACAAGAATTGTAATGAATACTCCTGGAGAAAATGATGGGAATATCACATGTCGGTTTGATGGGAAATTGGCTCTCTCGACTACAGGAACTTTCAGGGCTAAAGGTATGAGTTATGGAATAGATTCATTTATGTTCACGACATTCTTTGGTGGTAATGATGCGACTTGGGCTCCTAAAAAAGACGAATTTGTATATTTCGGAGATATAAAAATAGAATTGGAATAAAAAGACCCGCGCTTTCCTTTTGGATTGCGCGGGTGTTTGGGTAACCGATTTCAGGATGGAGCGAAGTCCACGAGTCTTTTGATAAGTGTCAGAACATTAGACTTATCACAGTAGTGCGAACATCCGACTCTCATCAATATATCACGATATGCTACATTGTCGGTATTGGCGACAATGTAATCTTTTGGACCATTGAAGCCAGAATTTCTCATCTTCTGTACAAAGACTGTCATATCGACGCCGAGGCAATCCCCATCGACAGAGACGAGTCTCAAGGACTCTCTATGCCCGTTGAATAAGAATTCCGCATCGACAAGATTGTCTGCCGTCAAGACTTTGATACCAACCTTAGCGAGCAAGTTGGCATACATCGCAGAAAACATTGGTACCAATTCTACAATCAATACTTTTGGTTTCTCCACAATTTCCTCCTTTTTTAAAGATTTGTGATTTGCCTACTTCCTAATATTGATACTACACCAAAACAACAAGCACATCAATAGAGAGGTGCGAGACTTCGTCCCGCACCTCTTTTTATCTCAATCTTTAAATCTTTTTTCTTTTTATTGCTACCTTCACAAACTCCGTAAACAAAGGATGCGGTGTGAGTGGTCTTGCAAGAAATTCCGGATGGAATTGTGTACCAAGGAAAAATGGGTGTACTTTTCGTGGGAGCTCGGCTATCTCCATAAGCACGCCATTTGGTGATTTGCCGGAAAATACCATACCCGCATCTTCAATCTTTTCTATAAATTCAGGGTTCACTTCATATCTATGTCTATGCCTTTCTTGTATCACATCTTTACCATAAGCTTCACGAGCGATAGTTCCCCTCTCTAGGTTCGCATCATAAGCACCGAGTCGCATACTTCCACCATAATTTCCTTCCGCGATTTTTTTCTTCTGATCCGGCATCACATCTATCACAAGCGCGCTGGAGTTTGGATTTATCTCTGCGGTATTTGCATCTTTTAACCCCAACACATTTCTGGCATATTCTATAACCATAAGTTGCATACCATAACAAAGTCCAAAATATGGAATCTTCTTCTCGCGAGCATATTTTATGACAGCGAGCTTCCCTTCTATTCCAGACTCGCCAAAACCTCCTGGTACAAGTATTCCGTCGTATTTCAAAAGCGCCTTCCAATCTGCAGTCTTTGCGTGTTCACCTTCATAATCACGGGCATTTATAGTATGAATTTTGGCTTTTTTACCGAGTTTATATGCAGAATATTTTATCGCTTCAAGCACCGAGACATAAGCATCTGTAAGCACAAAATCTCCTGTATTAAAATATTTTCCAACGATAGCAATATCCACCATATCCTTAACCTCTTTTACTTTCTTTGCAAAAGCAATCCATTTGTGAAGTCCGGGTTCGTTTTTCTTCTTTCGCAAATGTAAAACTTTCAAAAGAGTTGCGCTAAGATTGTCTTTTTCAAAATTCATCGGTACATCAAAAACGCTTTCTATATCGGGTGCGGAAATCACATTTTCCGTAGGCAGACTACAAGATACGGCAATCTTTTCCCTTCTTTTATGATCCATCGGCACTTCGCTCCTTGCTATGACGATATCTGCATTCACACCATAAGAATTGAGCTGACGAATAGCGTTTTGAGTTGGCTTTGACTTCATCTCACCAAGCTTCCCCGGTACTGGCATATAGCTCACCATTACAAAAGCCACATCATTTGGATGGCGGACTTTCATGGTACGCGCTGCTTCTATAAACATTATATTTTGATAGTCACCGACAGTACCACCAATCTCCACGACAGTGATGTCTGATTTATTTATCTTCGCCGAATGTTCAAATCTGCGAATTATTTCATCACGAATATGAGGTATAGCTTCCACACAATGTCCTCCGTATTTCAAAGCTCTTTCTGCCTCTATGACATGTTTATAAACCATACCAGAAGTTATGTAATCATCGCCTGTAAGATCGCGATGTAGGAAGCGCTCATAATTTCCCATATCTTGGTCCGTTTCAAGACCGGAATTTAAGACAAACACTTCGCCGTGTTCTGTTGGATTCATAGTCCCAGCGTCAACATTTAAATAAGGATCCACTTTCAAAAGGTTCACAGAAAATCCCTTCGCTTGAAGAAGGGTTCCAATAGATGAGGTGGTAATCCCTTTACCAACTCCGGACATAACTCCACCAGTTACGAAAATATATTTGTGGGATTTCTTCTGCATTTATTTTATCTCTTAAGTTCTAAAATCAGATTGACTAGTTTGGTAACTCTATCTCTCAAATTAAGAGACCTTGTTATTGAATTAAAATCTGGATCTTTACCTAAGAGTGCGTCTTGTCTAACCCAAGCAATCTTATTAATAACACTCTTTGCATCATACGAAGCCCCTGAGGAAGATTCTATTTTACCAGCCTTTCTTATTTCGTCATTCAATAAATCGAATTGTTGGCTTATTTCTTTCATAGCGTTAGCGGTCTCGGTTTTAATAGTTTTATCAAATCCGTCTAAATCCGTATGGTCAGCAGAAGACACATCATTAAAAGCATCTACTTGCCCTTGTAGAAACTTCATATTCTTTTTTGTCTTTTTAATATTCTCTATTCTTTCCCTGATAGTATTCAAACCATCATCCTCTGCTCCTGCTTCAGGATTTACTATCGGTTCTTTATCTTCAAATGATCCTTGTTCTGGTGTCATATTTTTATTAATAATTTATTAATTAATTATATCATAAGATATCCCCGTCTACTTAATAAAAAATAAGTCCCCGAGCGAGTGGCTCGGGGACTTAAAAATTATTTTATGTTTTCTATTTTGACTTCGAAGTATGGCTGTCTGTGTCCGTTTTTCTTGAAATATCTGCTTTTCTGCTTGTAGTGGATGACAGTGACGGTCGGAAGCTTGGCTGATTTTACTAGAGTTGCTTCTACTTTTGCACCATTTATGAAAGGTGTGCCGATAGTGGTGTCTTTGCCATTATCAACAAGCAAAACTTTATCAAAGACGATTTTATCGCCTACTTTATAGTCGCCAAGGAGCTTTTCTACCTTTAGAGTATCGCCCTTTGAAACTTTATATTGCTTTCCGCCTGTTTTTATCACTGCAAATTCCATAGCCCAATATACTACACGAAAATGACTTTTTTCGCAAGGGCTACACTAAGTAAAATGTAAAACCAAGAGAACCACTACCGCCAAGATTACACGATACCAGACAAAGAGATTGAGGGTATGATTTCTCAAATATTTCATCAAAAAGCCAATAGCGAGGAGGCCGACAATAAATGCCGTAAGCGAACCGGCTAAAAGTTCAACACCAGAAGCACCACTAAGGCCAGCGTGGTAAATCTCTAAAAACTTTTTTACACCAGAACCAAAGATTATCGGCATTGAAAGCAAAAAGCTGAATCGCGCCGCTTCTTCCCTATTGAGTCCAAAGAAAAGCCCGCCAGAAATCGTCGCACCCGAACGAGAAAAACCTGGCACTAGTGCAAGACATTGAAAAAGTCCCACCCAAAAGCCTTTCCCTATAGAAAGCATTTTATCTTTCGTTGCAAATTTTTCTGCAAAATACATCACGGCACTTCCAACAAGTAGTACCCAAGCTACAAGCTCTGCACTTCTGAAAATAGTCTCCATTTGTTTTTCCAGAAGGAGTCCGCCAATGATAGCCGGTATTGTGCCGAGAATTATCGCAAAAATCATCACCACATCCCTATGTTCAACAGGCTTTTGTAAGATCATTGCAAAGAAAGTTTTGATAAGTCGCCATAAATCTTTCCAAAAATAAACCACAAGAGCCAGAACGGTTGCGAGCTGTAAGACAGCGTCAAAGGAAAGACTATTTGAACCATTCCAACCGAGAATATCACGCGCGATTATCAAGTGTCCCGATGAAGAAATCGGTATAAATTCCGTTGCTCCCTCGACAATTCCCAAAATTATTGAGCTAAATATATGCATATTGCGTACATTATACCTTTTTGTGATAGAATAGTCATACGCAATTTTTTATCAATTAATTCATAAAAAGATGACATCAGAACAAAGCAAAGTTTATTATGTACCGGCAGCAATACTCTTGGCAGGATTTATAATCGCAGGAGCGATTTATCTGACTGGCAAGGATAGCTCTCCTTCTCAAAATACAAATCAACCTGTAAAAAAGCAGGTTGCATCTGGAATATCAATTAAGACGATAGATAGCTCGGATCATATTAAAGGCAATCCAAATGCCAATGTAGCAATTTTGGAATACAGCGATACCGAATGCCCATTCTGTAAGAGATTTCATACCACAATGCAAAGCATAATCGACCAATATGGAAAAGATGGCAAAGTAGCTTGGGTATACAGACATTTCCCTCTTGATAGTATTCACCCAAAGACAAGGAAAGAAGCTGAGGCGACAGAATGCGCAAATGAGCTTGCTGGAAATACTGGCTTCTGGAATATGATAGATAAGATTTATACAAATACGCCATCGAACAATCAGATGGATCCTAGTCTTTTGCCGGTTTTTGCAAAAGCTATCGGTTTGGATCAAGCCAAATTCAACACATGTCTTTCAAGCGGAAAATATGCGGCCACCGTTGAAGCTCAATATCAGGATGGACTAAAAGCTGGAGCTCAAGGCACACCTTATAGTTTGATAGTTTTGAGAAAAGCACTTACTTCTCCTGTAGAAAAATCAATAAATGACTTGGTAGTAAAATCCGGTCTATCACAAAATATCTCTATCACAAGCGACAAAACAAAAATAGTTTTAAACGGGGCACTCCCCTTGCAGGCTATCACACCGATACTCGACATACTTGTAAAATAGAGTTTTATCCAAAATGAACAGAACGGATGTTATACAACACTTCATTGATAGGATTGGAGCAAAAACTTATCTAGAAATTGGTGTCGCTAAGGGGAATAACTTTTCAAAGATTAGGGTCGACAAGAAAATCGCTGTCGATCCGAGATTTGGATTGCCACCAGGATATTCAAAAAAACCAAATGAATCATATCATGAAATAACAAGTGATAGATTTTTCAAAGAATATGATTCTCTCATAGGAGATATCGAGCTTGATGTCGTATTTGTAGATGGTCTTCACACATACGAACAATCGCTGAAAGACATAAATAATTCCCTCGATCATTTGAACAAAAACGGTTTTGTTGTAGTACACGATTGCAATCCAAAATCAGAGGCGGCGGCACAAAAGACACAATCTGATGCGCGCAAATTGAGACAAAGAGATGGTGATAAAAGCACCGCCTGGAACGGCGACGTATACAAAACCTTGATTTACTTGAGATCTTCAAGAAAAGATCTGAATATCTTTACACTTGATTGCGATCAAGGCTTGGGAATAATTACAAAAGGAAAGCCAGAGGATGTCTTGAACGAAGATCTTAATAATATAAAAGATATTATTTATGTAGACTTTGCAAAAAAAAGAGAGTATTATCTAAACTTGAAAGGGAGCAACTTTTTAATAAAAAACGTGCGTCACGAGAACCCAAAGATAAAGGCTACTATAAAAGAGACGGGTACTAGAAAGATCAAAGACAGTGTTCAAGCAATAATCTGTGGTCATGAGCATAGTGGGACAACGATGCTCATGGACATATTGAGCAATCATCCATCTATAAACTCCGGATTTGAAATAGGTTTTTTACTTGTAGATAAGCCAAGAGACTTTATAGGTTTTGACCCGTTCTATAAAAATATGCTTGATGGTTGGAAAATTAAGAAAGGAGATCTGGACAAAATATGTGATACTGACGATTTTGCAGAAGCATATTCACGACTTAGAGAAATCTCCCCGTTAGTAATCAATAATAACAAAATCATCGACAAGACACCAAGATATATGCAAAGACTTGAGGAAGTCTTAGAAAAAGCTCCGGGTGTCCCATGTGTAGCGATTATAAGGGACCCGAGATCACTCGTATGGTCGTCTTGTAAACATGACATAGGGTTACGAAACATCGATAGAAATGAAATGATAGACGAATGGTTCAAGGAGAAATATCCTGCGTCATTCAATCATTTACTTTCTTATTATATCGCTCTGAAATATGCTTTACTGGGTCAGAATAAAGATAGGATAATGGTAGTATCCTATGAAGAATTATGTAGATATCCCAAAAAGATACTACCAAAAATATTCAAACATTGTGGTTTGGAATATAATGATAAGTACATGGATATTTCTAGTACAAAGTTTAAAGAAAATATATATGGAAGTCATGTGGATACAGATTTTATATCAGAATATAAAAGTAGGATGTCAAAAGAAAAGTGTGAAGAGATTATAGAAAATACTCTAGAATATATTAAATCAATTAAGAATACGGGTAATATTTTAAGTACGTTCTGGAGGTTCAGGATTAGAACTGCATTTATTAAAAGAGCACTCAAAAATAACCTACTTGGTAAGTATTTCAAAGATATACTGAAGGAAAGATCGAGACCGGATTTCCTCTGTATTGGTATGCAAAAGGCTGGTACCACATGGCTCTATGAAAATATTAAAAGGCATCCAAATTTCTGGGCACTCCCGATAAAGGAAGTGCACTACTTCGATGAAATACATGCTGGGCCGATGATAGCTGAAAGAAGGCTTTTATCTGCAGCAAGAAATATGAAGAGATTGCTCGAGAAAATACCACGGGCATTAAATCAGAAACTAGGTGGTATAGGACCGATATTAAGTGACCTGAAATTTTTCAATAAATTTGGCTTTACAAAAAATCTCGACGATAGATACTACGAAAGCTTATGGGAATCAGCCCCGGCTAGTATGCTGACTGGAGATTTCACACCAGACTATTCTATCTTATCTATAAATGAGATAAGACATTGCCGAAAAGTAAATCCTAAAATGAAAATCATCTTATTACTAAGGAACCCTATTGACCGGGCATGGTCTGCATCTAGAATGTGGGCTGATACGAAGGGAATCGATCCTACCTTGTGTTATAACAAACCATTTATTATAAATAGAAGCAAGATAAAAGAAATAGTAGAGAATTGGGAAAATGTCTTTCCAAAAGAGAATATATTCTATGGTTTCTATGATGATATAGTAAATGATCCATTAAAATTATTAAGACAAATATGTGATTTTCTAAACGTAAGATACAAAGACAAATATTTTCCAAGATCAAAAGAAAAAATATTTGTAGGCAAACCATCCGATATGCCAGAGAATATTCGTGATTTCTATGCGAATACATTTAAAGAAGATTTTGATTTTGCAGAAAAGAGATTCGGGGGGTATGCTACTCTATGGAGAGAAAAATATACTAAATCACTAAAGACGCAGGAAGAACAAAAAAGTAATAATACAAATAGTTCGAGGTCAAACCATGAACTACTAGTGGAGACCATCGAACAAGCAATTCTCGCCCCATGCCTAACAGATATGCGAGGAAAAGCTATATTAGGAGTCGTCGATTCTGAAGGGAAATTGCGTCTTAAAGAGATGCCTAAAAGAATTGAGGATGGACAATTCACATTCTCTAGAAATACGATAAAGCCCACAGGAATCTTGAAGGGCACATATATATTTGCTGGTCATTTACAAAGTCATTTCGGTCATTTCATTCTCGAAGGTCTGTCAAGAATTTGGTATATCAAGAAACATCCAGAAATACCTATAATATGGATTCCCATGTATAATTCCGCAGAACCTAACCATTGGCAGAAGGAGATCTTATCTTTATTGAATATTAAAAATGAACAAATTATCATACAAAAGCCGACAATAGTAGAAAGATTGATTATCCCTACTCCTGGTCTACTACTTAGAGAATTCTTCGACGTAGAACATGCAAAAAGCCTTGCCATCTTTGATACGAAAGAATCTGAGGATAAGAAGCTTTGGTTATCAAGATCAATGATTCAACCAAGAAATTCAAAATCGATCATAACAAACGAAGACGAACTTGAAAAAATTCTCGCTACAAAAGGGTGGATGATATTTCATCCTGAAAAACATGCGATCAAAGAACAGATAATGACCTTAGCTTCAGCCAAACATATAGCGGGATTCAATGGTTCGGCATTTCATACATTAATATTCTTAAATGAGGTTAGGGCAAAGATCACAGTTCTTGAAAGAAGAGCCAATCCTATGATATTAAGAAATATGAAAATCATTGCTGACACGAAAAAGCTTAATCAAAGTATTCATAAAATCTCCCTAACTAAGGCTGAAAGTAAAGACGGCTGGAAAGAATCATACAAAATCTCATCATATGACGAGGTCGTCAAAATACTTGAAGAAAATAGTATAACTTAGGTCTTATGAGTGATACTTTATTAAATTATCGCAAAGATATAGATGGGCTTAGGGCGTTGGCTGTACTACTGGTAATAATATTCCATGCTTTCCCAACAATACTTGCGGGTGGTTTTATTGGTGTGGATATATTCTTTGTCATATCAGGATATTTAATATCCGGAATAATATTAAAGGCACTTGAAAATAATCAATTTAGTTATATAGACTTCTATAGACGTCGTATAAAAAGAATATTCCCATCATTAATATTGGTACTTATAGCCTGTCTAATAGCCGGCTGGTTTTTACTTTTTTCCGGAGAATACGCTTCTCTCGGTAAAAATATAGCTTCTGGTGCTGGTTTTATTGCAAATATAATTTACTGGCTTGAATCAGGGTATTTCGATATATCCTCTACTTTAAAACCATTGATACATTTGTGGTCACTAGGTGTCGAGGAACAGTTTTATATACTTTGGCCGATTCTGCTTGTCTTTATATATAAAAAGATTAAAAGAATCCCCCAGACGATATTTATTATATTACTTATATCTTTCTTTTTAAATATATACTTGGGCTTTAAAAGCCCTGCCACAGCTTTTTATCTACCCTTCACACGCTTTTGGGAACTTATGGGGGGTGCTCTCTTAGCTTATTTCACTATATTAAAAGGAGGACTAATAAATAATATAGCTATCAGACTAAAAATAAAAAATATGTCCGACTCTTTTATTTATAACACATTATCATGGTTAGGAATTATTCTGATAGTTTTATCTGCTTTTATAATTAATGATTCCAACTTCCATAGCGGTATTGTCGTTATGTCGATAATCGGGGTAATCTTACTTATAGCATCTGGGCCACAAGCTTGGGTAAATAAAAATATACTTTCAAATAAAATGTTGGTCTTTATAGGTCTGATTAGCTACCCTCTCTATCTTTGGCATTGGCCATTATTATCATTTGCAACAATAATCAATTCTGGGGCAGTATCTACGATTGTAAAGTTAATTTTAATTATATTTAGCTTCTTATTTGCCTGGATTACATACAGGTTAATAGAAATGCCTATACGGCACACAAAAATAAGAAATATTCCAATAATATTATGCTGTATTATGTTATTAGTAGGTAGTGGAGGCATACTTGTATATTTAAATCATGGATTTGATTTTCGCTTCCCGATCCAAGAAAATGCACTTAAAACAGCCTCAGAGAGAATAGACGGTAAAACACTTTGTAAAAAACTTTTTCCACAAAGTATTTATAAACTCATATGTTTTGCGAACGGAGATGGTAATAATCGTGTGTTTATAATTGGAGATTCACATACAAAATCTATCTATATGGGTTATAGTAAAATATTAACAGAAAGGGGTTATACAGTAATCAACATAGGCATTGGTGCCTGTTCATTATTAGACGTAAAGAGTATGCCGGTCCAACAACAAAAGAGTTGTGATATAAATATAAGAAATGTTATCAATACAGTCCTTTTAGGAAAACCTAAAGCGATAATAATATCGAATAATGCTTGGTCCAAGAATAGAGACCTTTTTCGAGAAGGTATGGATAATATTCTCTCATACTTTCCGAATAATATTAAATTGATCTGGTTTACGCAAACACCAACAATACCTTTTGATTTGACAAAATGTATCGATCGTCCACTGTCCTCTACGCAGAATAAAACTACGGGCTGTTCCTTCCCTAGAAAGTCATACGACAAAATGATTTCCGGTATGAATAGACGAATAGACAATCTAAAAAAGAAATACCCACAAATCATAAACATCGATCCATCTTCTGTATTATGCAATCAGACCGAATGTTTTATAACAATAAATAATCAATTCTTATATAAAGACAACAACCACTTAAGCCTTTTTGGGAGTCAATATCTGGCTGAAAAAATACCGATAGATCAATATTTTCCAATTATAATGTCTAAATATCCTAAGGAATAGTAAAAACAATATTTATATCTTACCCTCCAAAAGATCCTCCTCAAATTGCTCTATTCCTTTCAAATCCTTAGCGTATTTGCTTATATCCGGAAAATCTAAATCCATTATTTTCTCATAAACTTTTTGAATAAGCTTTTCTAGTCTATCTCTTTTCTCGTCTGTGATGTCGATTGATAAACTTACTATTTTCCCATCCTTCTCTCTCGGTTCGACAAAATCCAAAACACCCATTTTTACTTTCACTCCCCTGTCACTAAATTCACGTGAATTCTCTACAAGTAATCTATAAAAAACCAACTGTCTTTCATATTCATGAAGCTTCACTTTTTCATAAGGCTCTTTACCTACCCATTCATTTTTGGGTGCTTTGCCGGTCTTATAATCATGTACTTCAAGCTCACCTCCTCCAAGGTTTACAATTCTGTCTATTTTCCCGGAAAGACTTGCCCCACTTACCACAACCCCTTGGTCTTTAAAATTAAATTCGATTACATCTTTTGTATTGAAATCTTTACTTCTCTCTTTCCAAAAGGCGTTAAGTGCTTCTTCCCCCCTCTCCAAAAGTTCTTTAAAATCTGCCAACGGTAATCTTTCTTTTTTCAAAAATTCCGAAAGCCATTTACAAACTTTTTCTATACTCGGTAATTTCCCGACATTTTTTAATTCAATTACAGCTTTCTCAAGTGTAGAATGCATCGCCGTCCCGAAAGAATTTGAAAGAGTCTTTGCTTGTGGGAATCTCAAAAGATTATTCTCCAAGAAATATTGTGGACCTCCTTTTTCAACATTTAGAAAATTATTTAAATGCGTCACCGAGAGTTTATAATCTTCAAGAAGCGATTGGAGAAGCTTCTTTTCCGAACCGAGAAATGGTGCCGTATGATATGAAAGCCATGAGGCTGTAAGCACTTCACTCGCCTCTGGTTCCTCACTTTTTTCGGAAGAATTATCGGCAAAATACGCCTTTTTAAGAGCCTTATTTTCAAGCTCTTTATTATCCTCCCCAGGCATCAGAAAACGCAGTTTTTGGGCACTTTTACCCTTTTCCCCTAATAGATACGAGGTCAGGTATAAATGTTGCTTGGCACGCGTTATAGCCACATAAAACAGGCGTAATTGGTCATCTTCCGTGTCTCCGGCTGGTTCTATTGGCATATTTGCCGGCAATACGATTTTCTTAGGCATACCTCTGCCCGCCCAGATATCATCTTGGCAAGAAAGCACGAAAACTGTCTCAAATTCAAGCCCCTTTGCCCTGTGTGCTGTGAGTAGGTTTACCGCCTTACCGAGTTTAGAAAAAGGTCCTTGATCATTTACTGAAATCTTATTCTTCTCATGAAGCTCTACAAATTCGACGAGGTCTTTTATTGCAAGAATTTCGCCACTCTTGTATTCACGCAAAGCACTGATAAATGTCCTTAAACTGGAAAGAAAAGAAATGTATTCTGCCCTGGCATGTTCAAATTTGTCTTTGCTGAAATAAAAATCTCTAAAAGGACTAGAAAACTTCTCTGTTCCCTCATACTTATACTTTATACCCTCTACTTCATCGTCTGAATCGTCTTCATTATCTTTTGCCGTGCTGACCCTTGCACCGATTACTTCATCCAAAACCCTTTCAAGTGGTTCATTTTCGGCCCTTGCCCCAAGATCTATAAAAAACTTTGCGATATTTTGTACTTTCTCATCGGAATATTCAAGCATATTTTCAAGCCAAGTCTTGCCTTCTGGAGCGCGTCTTGAAGCAAGAGATATTTTCCAAACAGTTTCTCTACTTATACCCCAAAATGGAAAGCAAAGTATTTTCGGCAAAAGTTCGTCCGATTCATCTTTCTCTTTTTTACCGATTGAAGCGACAAATCTTGCAATATCTATAAGCTCGACCACATGTGGCTCCTTCAAGACATTTTGCTCTCTTTCATATCGTATTGAGATATTTACACCAGCAAGATAGGGCACGACCTCTTCAAGTTGCCAATGTTTTCTGGCAATCACAGCTATCTCTTCCGGATTTTGCCCACTATCAACAAGTTTTTTAATTTCTCTTGAAATAAAATGAAGCTCATGTGCGGAAGTCGGAAATTCTTTATTTACTATTTCTCCTTTGCCGATTCTCTCATTTGAGGCAATAAGGTTTTTCTCTATTTCCGGTAAAATAGTCTCGAGACGTTTACTCCCCTTTTTTATAATATGCGAAGCAATGTCCAAAATATCCTGCGTGGAACGATAATTCGCTGTCATTGTCACAGTTTGTACATCTTTAAATGTATTCTTGAAATTTAAAATATTAGAAAGTTCTGCTCCCTGAAATTTATAAACCGCTTGATCGTCATCACCCACCGCCATAATATTCGGCTTACCCTCATGCACTGGCGCGTCTGTAATAAATCTTAAAAGTCTCATCTGCGCATCGTTTGTATCCTGAAATTCATCCACCAAAATATACTGATACTGTTCTTGTATTTCATATCGCAGAGATTGGTTTTTCAGAAGAGTTTCCAAGACATCGAGTATCATATCGTCAAAATCATAGTAACCCTTCTCATGCATTGTGTTTTTATACTTCTCATAAATATCGGCAAGAGCATGAAGCTTTTCCATATTTTGAGTGTCTTTAAACACCGGCCTATCTTTATTGTCTTTCTTTATCCATTTTTCTCTCCATGCTGAAAGCTCCGAAGCCTTACCATCTTCATTTGCCTTGTCCACCGCTATCCTGAAAGATTCAGTAATACTTGAGACGAGATCTTTCAAATACGGTGACGGAAAATCACCCGCACTTTTCTTTGTAAGACCCTCAAAATCGAGAAGTGCCGAACTGGCTTTTTCAATACTTCCTTTACTTACTCTTTCGGAAAAGACTTTCGCCAAAATCTTATTCACTTCCGGCAAAAGGCTTTCATTGTGTTCCAAAATTTTATTAAATTCTTCTGGAGTAATACCCGCTTTTTTAAAATAGCTAATCACTTTGAGAGTGTCTTTCAAATATACAAAGCCTTGCTCCGGATGGACAGATTTTAATGGATTTTTCCTTGGGAGATTCTCAAATATCTCTTCTAATATTTTCACTTGAGTAAGTTCATCCGCTGCAGAGAAAAAAGCTCCACTATAAAAATATTCCGGATATTTTTGTATTATCTCCACACAAAAACTATGAAAGGTGTGTATAGCAACACGATAAGCCTCGGCACCTATAAAAGTCGCAAGACGTTTTCGCATATTTGCGCTTGCGGATTCGGTGAATGTCAAGCACAAAATATTTGAAGCCCTCGCTTGAGTATTCTTCAATATTTCCCCGACACGCAAACTCAAAATCTGCGTTTTGCCAGACCCAGGGCCAGCCACGACAAGAAGCGGTCCCTCTATAGTGTCTACCGCCTTTTTCTGTTCTTTATTCAGTGCTTTATATTGTTCCTCAAAATTCACTTTATAAATTATAACATGACACCTACTATTTTTATATTTTTAATATATACTAAGAAAATGATGAAAAGTTCATATATTCCACCCAAAAAGATACTAGAAAAATATGCTAATGTCCTAGTAAATTTTGCTTTAAATAGTGGTAAGGGAGTAAAAAAGGGAGAAGTTGTATATTTAGTGGCCGAAGAATCAAATAAACCATTGTATCTTGAAGTTAGAAAAGCAATATGGAAATCTGGAGCACATGTTATCTCAAACTTTCTCCCCTCAAATGAAAGTAGCTGTAATGTTGATGAAGACTTCTACTTACACTGTAAAGATCATCAGCTGTGTTTCTTTCCATATCACCATCTTAAGGGTTTAATTAAACAAATTGATCATTCAATTTTCATCAATAGTGAAACAGACATTCGCTCTCTTCAAAACATCAATCCGAGAAAGATATTGAAAAGAAATAAGACCTTTAAGCCATGGATGGATTGGCGAAATAAAAAAGAAAATGCTGGAAAATTTACCTGGACAGTTGGTTCTTACGGCACTGAAGCAATGGCAAGGGAAGCTAATATGTCAGTTAGAGAATACTGGGATCAAATTATCAAAGCATGCTTCTTAAATGAGGATAATCCCGTAGCAAGGTGGAAAAAAATATATAAAGAATTGGAGAAATACAGAAAGAGACTCAATAGAATGACTATTGATAGACTTCATATTGAGGGTAAAGACGTGGATCTATGGATTACTGTCGGAAAGAAGCGCCAATGGGCTTATGGTAGCGGACGTAATATTCCGAGTTTTGAAATATTTACTTCTCCTGATTGGCGCGGAACAAATGGCTGGGTGAAATTTAATCAGCCTCTTTATATATATGGAAATGTTGTCGAAGGGATAGGACTTGAATTTAAAGATGGGGTAGTTGTAAAAAGTACAGCTAGGAGAAATGAAAAGCTCTTAAGACAAATGATAGCTACAGAAGGTGCAGATAGAATCGGGGAATTTTCTATGACAGATAGAAGATTCTCTCACATTACAAGATTTATGGCAGATACTTTATATGATGAGAATATTGGTGGAAGGAATGGCAACACTCACATAGCTCTGGGTAATTCATATCACGACTGCTATGATGGAAAAGCAAACACTGTGTCTAAGAAAACCTGGAGTAAGCTTGGCTTTAATAATTCTTCTGTCCATACAGATATCGTTACTACTACCCCAAGGATTATTACAGCAATACTCAAGGATGACAGCAAGAGAGTAATCTACAAAAACGGAAAATATTGTTTCTAATCAATAACTTACTTCTCCAAATCCAACGTATAGTCAATTCTGATTTTTTGCACGAAATCCGGAACGTGGCTGACTATAATCATCGCGCCTTCATATTTATTCAGCGCTTCGGCGATAATCGGAATATGGCGGAAATTTATATGATTTGTCGGCTCATCTAAGATCAGAAGACCCGGCTTTTGCAAGACAAGTCTAGCAAAAGCTACGAGCCCCTTCTGCCCTTCCGATAAATCCCCTATTTTTGTATTTATTACATCGCTTGTGATAAGAAAACCTGCTGCCACGCTTCTCATAGCTTCTTCGGAGATCTTTAGAGACACAGCAGAAAGCGACTGATAGACAGTATCCTCAAAATTGAGCGTCGAAAAATCTTGACGATAATAGCCGATTACCACACCATGAGCAATTTTCGTCCCGACGGCTTCATTTTTAGCAATCGCCTCCAAGAGGGTGCTTTTGCCGATACCGTTTGGACCGCGAAGTAAGAGATGCTGATTTCTTTTCAAACTTATATCCGTTTTTCTTTGAACTGCTTTATGACTTTTGAAAGTCTTAAATGTTTTTATATGAACTATTTCTCCGGCAAGGTCTATCTGTGCGGGGATAATAAAATTGCGAATAGTTTTGTCTTCCTTTCTTGTATCAACTTTTTCTTCCTCAAGCTCTTCAGCTTTTTCTCTCATCTTCTTTGCCACAAGACGCATCTGACCCCCTTTCATTGCAAAAAAGTTGGCTTTATCTTTCTTTTCTTGAATCTCTTTTGCAAGCTGGGCGTTCTTCCTATTTTCCCTCTCCTGACGAGCGACTATCTGCTCTCTCACATCAAAATAATTTCCGACATATTGCTCTATCTTCCTTGTAAACACATCAAGATACAAAACTCCGTCCGTAAAACTATTCAAGAATTCCGCATCGTGAGAAATAACAATACAGGTCTTTTTATAATCAATCAAAAACTTCGTGAGGTGCTCTATCCCCGCTTTATCGAGATTATTTGTCGGCTCGTCGAGTAAAAGCAGATCTGGATTTTGTATAAGTGCTGAAGCGAGCAAAAGCCGTGCCTGCTGACCTCCAGAAAATGTCCGCACAATCCTATCATGCACTTTCTCATGTCCTTTTAAATTCACTACTTCCAAAATATCATCTATTTTTATATCAATATCATAGACTTTTTGTGTAAAACACTTTTGGAAAAATTCTCGGACAGTCAAACCTATTTCATCTCTTGGAATCACTTGCCTCGAAATCGCGATAGAAACACCATTCACGACATTTATTATCCCGCTTTCCGGTAGAATATATCTCGTAATAAGCCCGAATAAAGTGCTTTTACCGGCACCGTTTTGCCCCATTATTGTCGTCTTTGTCCCTCGGCGAATAGAAAAATCCACCTCATCTAGAAGGGGTTGATTCTCGCTGTATCCAAACGACACCTTTTCAAATCTAAGTATTGCCTCATCTTTCGCCATGCACTAGAGAATACTGTATTTTAAGAAAAATAGATAGTGCTGTAGCTACCTAAAAATACTACTTCACCTTCTTTCTTAATCCCAGCAATCGCTTTTTCTACGTTTTTATCTTTAAAATTACCCTCTATATCAATATGAAAGATATAATTTCCTAATTTTAATCTAGATGGTCTTGATTCTATCTTATTCAAGTTTATATTATTATCTTTAAAATTTTTTAAGATATCAAAGAGAAGCCCTGATCTGTCTTTTTTAGGAATAATAATTAAACTCGAAATTTTGCCTTTTAAGTCTCTGCTTGGGATCTTCTTAATTAAGACGAACTTTGTCTCATTATTTTCTTCGTCTTGTATATTTTCTGCGAGAATCTTCAATTTATACTTATCGGCAGCGACTTTTGTACCTATAGCAACCGCATTCAACAAACCTTCCTCTGCAATCTTTTTAAAAGCTTCGGCAGTACTTGTAGTCGTTATCCTTTTAGCATTAGGAAAATACTTATCTATATATTCAGAACATTGACCTAAAGCTTGAGGGTGAGATATAACCATCTCAATCTTGTCAGGTATGATTTTAGATGTGAGACTGGCAACACAATGCCTAATAGGTATAATAAGTTCTTGTTGAATAAATAATTTATTTTTATATAAACCATCTACTGTCTCTACTACACTTCCCTGAATAGAATTCTCTATTGGGACAACACCAGAATCCAGATCTCCGTCTTTCACCTTCTTTATGATATTAGTAATAGTATCAATCGGAATAATTTTACCAGACTGAACTAAAGACGTGGCCGCCACTTCAGAATTACTACCTTCGGGACCAAGATACCCTGTTTTTTTAGTAATTTCTATTTTCATAATTATTCCCCCATTATTTCCTTCTCTATTCTATGTGCATCTTCAATTATCTCTTTGTATATTTTCTCTACCAAGTCTGGATTGAGATTTAGTTCTTCTGCTAATTCTTTCCTGACTTTAATTATCTCTTTCTCTCGCTCCGGCTGATATCTCGGGAGATTGTTTTCTTTCTTATATTCGGCGACCTTCGGTATGAGTTTCATCCTTTCTACCAATACACTCAAAAGTTCGCCGTCTATCCTATCTATTTCTTTTCTTAATTCCAAAAGATTCATACCAATAAAATTATTCTATCACAATACAAAAAGATTTACTTTGAACTAGCTTCTACAAGTTTATCATCAGAAATCTCAAAATATCTACTGACACCGATAGATGGTCTTACTGCAAAAGATTCATCGGCCTTACGGTCGGCATAATTTACAATGATTTTTCCGTCACGAAATTCTGTGGTTTGAGGAGCTATCCTATCACCAAGGAGGATCGCATTTGCACCTTTATAGCCATCGCCGTCACCCAATGCAACTGCTATATAAAAGAAAGTCCCACTACCGCCAGTATTTTGCGTCAAAAGAAAAGCAGTATCATTTGTACCATCTCCATTAAAATCCCCCGCTACTTTATTGCCAAAATACCTTATAATTGTTTTTGAGGCCGAACCTTGAGTATTTTCTTCTTCCGCAAGGCCATTTGTGAGCTGTACTTCTCTACCATCTATCAAATATGTTGCGTCTTTATAGTCCGCTACAATACTATAATTAGATTCTGACGACCAAAAGACCGCTATTAATATAATGACAGCCAGACATACTATTAAGACTATCTTCTTTTTCATTGACCTAATTATATCATTTCTAACATTAAAAACAGCCCCACACTTTTTAAAAGTGTGGGGCTGTTTTTCGTGATTATTTTGATTTCTTTATTCTCTTTGAAAGTTTTGCTTTTCTTGCCGCCTTCTTTGAAACCAAGCGTACTTTCTTTATAGCTAAACGTTTCTGTGTCTTTTTTGAACGTGAAGCTTTTCTTCTTGTACTTATTCTTTTTGCCATTTTTTTATTTTTTAATTGTTTTCTTTTTAGCCACTGTTTTGACCTTTATTTTTCTATCAGCAACTTTTTCTATTGTCTTCTTTTCTTCGACTTTGGTCGGTTTAACAAAACCATCGATTGATCTTATCAGACTGTCTAATTTCACATTCATTGCTTCCAATTGCTTTTTGACACCGTCATCGCTCCTATTTCCACCAAAGCTAGGTGCGCTTTGCGGTCTACCGAAGTCTCTTCTTGGACCATTGTCCCTCGAAGGTCTTGACGGGCCTCCACCTTTTTTCATAAAGCAATCTTTACAGTAAACTGGTTTGTCGCCACTTGGTCTGAAAGGGATCTGACAAGCTTGATGACATTCATCGCAAACTGCGTCATGCATCACAACTTCCCTTCTTTCACCTCCTCTAAAACCCCCATCTCTTCTACCACCTCCAAAACTGGAGCCACCTCCGCGATTCCCGCCAAAACCACTTCCACCATCTCTATTAAATTTTCCCATTTTTTATTTATTGGTATTATTCTGTTCTCCTTACTAAACTGATATTGCTATTTTACATTATTTTTAAATAAAAAGCAAGGGTTTTAATAACTCTGTAACCTATTTATCTTTTCGTGCTGTCGGATTTTTTCGTGAGCTTTAGCTTCAATCTGTCTTATGCGCTCTCTAGTGACTCCAAATTCCTTTCCAACTTCTTCGAGAGTATGGGTTATACCATCATTTAGTCCATGTCTCATTTCAAGAATTTTCCTCTCTTTAAGTGAAAGATCACCGAGGATTTCTTTTACTTGGTCAGCTAGGATCCTACGTGAAGATTCCTGATCGGGCGAAAGGATTTTATCATCCGCAACAAAATCACCGAGTGTGGACTTGCCATCATCGCTGTCATCCCCTACCGGTGCTTCAAGCGACACTGTGTCTTGATCAATTTTCTCTATCATATAAACCTTTTCGACTTCAAGACCCATCTCTGTAGCAATTTCATCTGGCATCGGTTCTCTGCCCAAATCCTGTGAAAGCCTTCTGTAAACTTGTTTGTATTTTGCGATCGTCTCAACCATGTGCACTGGCACACGAATAGTTCTTGATTGATCGGCAAGAGCTCTTGTAATAGCCTGTCTTATCCACCAAGTAGCATAAGTAGAAAACTTATAGCCCTTTGTCCAATCAAATTTATCAACAGCCTTAAAAAGACCGAGGTTTCCTTCCTGTATCAAATCCAGAAGCGTAAGGTCAGCGCTCCTACCAACATATTTTTTTGCAATAGAAACAACAAGTCTCAAGTTGGCTTTTGCGAGAAGATTTTTTGCCTCTATGTCGCCATTTTGAATTTTCCTAGCAAGGTCTTTCTCCATTGAAGCATTGATAAGGGGATACTGGCCAATCTCTTTCAGATAAATCTGAATGGAGTCATAACTTGCATCTGCGGACTTGCCTCCATAAGTATATTTTTTAACCTGATCTTCATTAAAACCAAGCATTCCACCTCCTTCAAGAACATCTATTCCACCAACAGTGAGTTTATTATAAAGTTCGTCCAAAAACATCACATCGCTTTCAATCTTGGGAAATTCTTTCAAAATTTCATCATACGTGATAAAGCCCCTCTCCCTACCTTTTGCAAGAAGCCTTTCTCCTCTCATATCAAGCTCTTTCCTTTTGGCTGTAACTTTTGCTACCTTTATCGGTTTTTTAACAACTCTTTTGGCCTTCTTCTTTGCTGATTTTGTCTTCGAGGTTTTTTTTATTTTTTGGGTCTTCTTCTTCATTCGATTTAGATTTATAACTAATAATATTTACTTAAACTTTTTGTTTTTCTCCGTCTTTATTTTATGTAACAACTTCGTAATATCGTCACACCGCTTTAAAAGCGAAATTGCTTTGTCCGACTCTTTGGCGTTCTCGGCGACTTTCATTTCAGACATAAGATCCGCCAATTCTTTTTTCAAATTTTCTTCTTGCAAGTTTAGCAAGAGGTATTCCGTCTCTTTATTAAATTTTTCTGCATCCGTCTCGCCATAATAACTTTCCGCTTCAAAGGCAAGCTCACTAGAAAGTTTAAAAAGTTCATCAGAGAACTCTTTGTATTTTTCTTTACCGAGAGCTTCTTCCACTTTTCCTCTCAAACTTTTCGGATCAATAAGCTTTTTTGAAGATGATTCCTCCAAAGCTATAATGGCACCTAAACTTCTCTCCACCGTTCCAGCCTTGAGGATGCCGACCTTTTTATCCTCTTTGGCCCCAATGACTTCCGCTTTAACTTCATATTCGCTATCCAACTTTATATTTTTTAAATCTTCCCAGATCGCGTCTTCTTTTATACTGGTTTTGTCACTGATACTTTTCACATAATGCGACTTTTCCATATTACTTTCGAGAAGCGAAAGATACGGTAAGGCCCTACTCTTTATGACAAGCCCAGCCTTTCTCTTATCAGGATTTTCGACAATCGCTCTGTCTAAAATAAAATCAATAATATGAACCGCATCTTTCAAAACTTTCTTGAATTCTTCCTTGTCTTTCAAAATCAAGTCGGCCGGATCAAAACCTTTCGGAATTGCAGCAACTTTTACTTCCATACCTGTTGCAAGTGAAAGCATCCACCCTCGCTCGGATGCCTTTGCTCCGGCATTGTCGGAATCAAATGACATTATTACTCTATTGGAAATCCTTTTCAGAAGCTTCAAATGTTCGGCTGTAAGAGCTGTACCAGAAGATGCTACAGTATTTGCAAAACCCGCCTGATGAGCCATTAGCAAATCCATCTGCCCTTCCACAAGAACCGAGAAATCAAATTTCCTTATCGCTTGCTTGGCTCTGTCAAAACCGTAAAGCGTTTTTGATTTGTCAAAAATTTCCGTTTGCGGACTATTCAAATATTTTGCCGACTTGCCGTCATCATGAAGTATTCTTCCGGAAAAAGCTATCACCCTACCTGCACTGTCAAAGATTGGGAACATTATTCTCCCACGGAATCTATCATAAGTACTATTATTTTCTGTCTTTACCATACCTGCGCGCAACATTTCATCATCCGAAAAACCTTTTGATTTCAAATGATCATAAATAGAACGCCATTCATCTCGAACATATCCGATGCGCCAATCTTTTATTGTCTTGTCGGTGAGTCCCCTTTTTTTCAAATATTCAAGTGGGATTTCTTCACTAGCTAGATTTTTCTGCAAGAATAAAGTAGTAGCTTCAAGTAATGTATAAAGTCTGGTTTTTTTATCATCTTTCGGTGTTGCAAATTTTTCAAGCTCTATACCCGCCCTTTCGGCAAGAATCTTCAATGCACCAACAAAATCTAGTCCTTCAAAATTCTGCACAAAGGAAAATATATCTCCTTTCGCTCCACAGCCAAAACAGTAATACGAACTTCTCTCCGGAGATACGAAGAAAGACGGCGTCTTTTCATTATGAAATGGACACTTAGCCTTGAGATTGTTTCCGGCTCTTTCCAGTTTAATGTATGAGCCGACAACATCCTCAATATTCAATCTTTCTTTTATTTTCTCTACGGATGATGACATTTAATAATTAATTAGAACACTGTTTCTTGTATAGTAATAACCGCCACCAATTGCAAGAATTGCAATGATTGCGACGAGGAGAGGAATTACGAAGCCTTTTTTTGAATTCATTTGTTTGTTCGCCGAACATTTTGTAGTCAAAATGTTTTAGGCTTGATTAAACTAATAAACAAATTTGGAGAAACTGCCGGGAGAGGGCGGATTTTGCTCCGCAAAATCCGCCCTATTCACTACTCACTAAAAAAGGAATCCTCTGCGAATTGTTTTTGAACCTCATCTATTATCTCATGTTTCTTGCTTCCTTTGAAACCAGTACCCGCTGGAATAACTCTTCCGATAATAACATTTTCTTTTAATCCCTTTAGTTCATCTCTATTTCCTCTTACAGCAGCATTAATAAGAATTCTTACTGTATGCTGGAATGAAGCAGCCGAAAGGAAGCTTCTTCTTGAAAGTGATGCTTCTGTAATTCCCATAACCACCGATTCTGCTTCTATTTCTTCTTTGTCTTTTGATTTTGCGTTCTTATTTTCAACAACCAAGTCTAGCTCATCTATAGTATCGCCGACACAGTAATTTGAACTCCCTTGTTTTGAAACATATTTCTTTGAGAACATTTGTTTAACAATAATCTCAATGTGTTTTCTTGCCACGGCCTCACCCTGAAGCTCATACGGCTTGCTAACTTCACTGATAATATATTCCATCGCTTTTTCTCTTCCGGCAAATTCAAATATTTCATCGATATCTGCAGAACCGTCTGTGAGAAGCTGACCTTTTGTAACCTTATCGCCGACTTTTACAAGAGCCATTCTCTTTGGATTAAATGTGTATTCAATTTCACCCGTTTTCTTTGATTTACCTTTGTCCTCTATATCAGCCATGACTGTAATTATTTTCTCTTTTCCAAAATCCTTAACTGAAGTGACAGTACCTGAAACAGTAGCAACTACTGCAGGATTTTTTGGTCTTCTTTTTTCAAAGATTTCTTCAACACGAGGTAAACCTGAAGTAATATCTCCGCCAACAGAAGCCGTGCCTCCCGCATGGAATGTTCTCATAGTAAGCTGTGTACCCGGCTCACCGATAGCTTGAGCAGCGATTGTTCCGACAGCTTCTCCAATATCTACAAGAGCGCTCTTTCCAAGATCCATACCATAACACTCTTCACAAATTCCGTGCAAGGTTTTGCAGGTCAAAGGAGATCTGACGTGAATCTTTTCTATCTCTGCTTGATCTATCTTTTGAGCGTCATTTTTGGTCAAAAGGTATCCTTTCTTGAACATTACCTTTCCATCTTTACCGACAACATCTTGTGCCAAAACTCTTCCTCTAATGTTTTTCGCAATAGAAGCACCTGTTTCCGCTCCGCTATTTCTGTCTATGACAATATGTTCTTTTGTTCCACAATCTTCTTCTGTGATTATAATATCTTGAGCGACATCAAAGAGTCTTCTCGTAAGATATCCTGCTTTTGCAGTGTTAAGTGCGGTGTCTGTAAGACCTTTTCTTGAACCGTGTGTAGTGATGAAGTATTCGATAGGAGTAAGTCCTTCTTTTGTAGAACTGATAACTGGGAACTCAATAGTCTCACCTACAGTGTTTTGAATCAAACCTTTCATACCAGCCATCTGTGTAAGAGATCCAAGTGATCCTCTAGCACCAGATTTCCACATATCATATACTGAACCATTCTGATCAAGTGCTGCCGGGATAAGCTTTTCAAGTTCACCTTTTGCGGCCTGCCAGATCTCAACATTTTTCATAACTCTCTCCTCTTCCGTAAGCAAACCCTCGTTGAATTGCTCTAAAACTTCTGCAGATTTACCTTTAGCAACCTTAACAATAGCGGGCTTTTCTTTCGGAATCTGAATATCATCAAGACCCCAGGTAATACCTGAATAAGTGGCATATTTGAATCCAAAATTCTTTATCTTGTCCATTATAGGAGCGATATTTTCTGGACCATTTTGAATGATAAGGTCATCAATAATTTTTGACATTGTCTTCTTGTCAATCTCTTTGTTGACATACGGGTATGAGCTAGGCAAAACAGTATTAAACAAAAGTCTTCCTACAGAAGTTTCAAACGGTTTGTTTTCAAACTGGGCATATTTTGCTTTCTCTGTCGGCAAAATCATAACTTTAGATCTAAAGCCAACTATTCCAAGATCATATGCTGTGATACCTGAATTTGGTGATGAGAAATATTTACCATCCCCTTTTTCTCCAGGAATAATCTTGGTCATCCAGTAACATCCAAGGACAATGTCCAAAAGTTTCGCGGATATTGTCGGGTCGCCGTTTCCAGGTTTCAAAATATTTTTGTCTGCTGCCATAATATCTCTAGCTTCAGCCTGAGCTTCTTCGCCAAGCGGAACGTGAACAGCCATCTGGTCACCGTCAAAATCGGCATTGAAAGCAGTACATACAAGCGGGTGCACCTGAATAGCATTTCCTTCTATAAGAATAGGCCTAAATGCCTGAATACCAAGTCTGTGCAAAGTAGGAGCTCTGTTTAAAAGTACATACTTTCCTTTGATAACATCTTCAAGGATAGCCCAGACTTCAGGTACACCGTCGTCTATAAGTCTGCCGGCTCCTCTTATATTGTAAGCCAGCTCTTTTTTCAAAAGTTCCGAGATGACAAACGGTCTGAAGAGCTCAAGTGCCATGTGTTTTGGCAATCCGCATTGATCTAGGTGTAGCTCCGGGCCGACAACAATAACCGATCTTCCAGAATAGTCTACACGCTTACCGAGAAGGTTTGATCTAAACAAGCCTCTCTTTCCTTTAAGATTGTCCGCAAGAGATTTTAAAGGTCTCTTTTGCGCTGCGCTTCCCAAAGCTGAAAATAGTGAGTTACCGTGTCTTATAGAATTGTCTATAAGAGCATCTACAGCTTCCTGAAGAATTCTTTTTTCATTTCTTAAGATAACTTCTGGTGCACTAATCTCTTTTAGTTTGAGTAAACGATTATTTCTATTTATAACTCTTCTATAGAGATCGTTTACATCTGATGTAGCAAATCTTCCTCCATCAAGAGGAACCATCGGACGGAGTGCAGGAGGAATGACAGGGATTTTCGTGAAGAACATCCACTCTGGTCGTACCTTTGCCGCTATCATTGATTTAAGTAGGCTCAATCTCTTATTCAATTTTTCTCTATCAACAGTATTTGCTTTTTCAAGACTGGTTTGAACCTTTTTAACAAGATCTGCTAAATCAACTTTCTTTAAAATTTCATAGATAACCTCACCTCCAATACCGGCTTCAAACATCGCCCCATATTTAATAGAAAACTTGTGGAATAGAACCTCATCCAATACTTTTCCACTTTGAATACTTTCTACTTCTTTCTTGGCATTTGTTGCCATTTCCTTTAGAGCTTCTTTGGTTTTGTCGTCTCCAACTGTTTTTACTTTATTCTTAAATTCATTGTCGATTTCTTTCAAAATTCTCTCTCTTTCTGACTCAACTGTCTTTGTGACAATATAACCTGCAAAGTAAATAACCTTTTCAAGATCGGTAACTGTCATGCCCATGATAAGACCGAGTCTTGAAGGTGTCCCTCTCAAAAACCAGATATGGGAAACTGGCGTAGCGAGCTCAATATGTCCCATTCTCTCGCGTCTCACTATTGATCTTGTGATTTCAACTCCGCATTTTTCGCAGACGATACCTTTGTATCTGATACCTCTATATTTTCCGCAATAACATTCATAGTCCTTGTCCGGACCGAATATCTTTTCGTCAAAAAGTCCACCTCTTTCTGATCTTTGTGTTCTGTAGTTGATTGTCTCCGGCTTTGTGATTTCACCGAAGGACCACTCTGCGATTCTTTCCGGTGAAGCGACTCTTAAGGATACTGTATTGAAGTTTTGATCCGATGTTGATGATTTTGTATTTCTCATATTTTTATTTTAGTTATTATTTTGGGAATTATGCATTATCATCATTATCTTCTAATTTTTCTTTCTTGAGTTCGACATCAAGACCCAGACCCCTCAAGCTATTCAACAAAACATTAAATGAGGCCGGCAAGTTTGGCTGTTTAATCCTCTCTCCTTTCACGATTGAATCGAATGCCGCCGATCTTCCTACAATATCGTCTGATTTGATTGTGAGCATTTCTCTCAAAGTATAGGCCGCGCCATATCCAAGAAGCGCCCAGACTTCCATTTCTCCAAATCTCTGACCTCCTCCCTGTGCTCTTCCTCCTAAAGGTTGCTGTGTGATCATGGAGTATGGACCAATAGATCTCATATGTATCTTGTCTTCAACCTCGTGGTGCAATTTCAGGATATACATATATCCGACAGAAATATCTTGTTCAAATGATTGACCATTTCTACCGTCAAAAAGCTTCATCTTTCCACTTGGTTTATATCCAGCTTTTACAAGCTCTTCTTTTATCTCTGTATCCGTAGCTCCCATAAATGGAGGGACAACTGCTTGATAGTTTAGTGTATTTGCAGCAAGTCCAAGATGTACCTCAAGAATCTGTCCCAAGTTCATACGAGAAGGAACACCAAGCGGTGTGAGAATAATATCCACAGGTGTACCATCTTCCATATAAGGCATGTCTTCCACAGGCAAAATTCTAGAAATAACACCTTTGTTTCCGTGTCTTCCGGCGAGTTTGTCTCCAACCGAAATATTTCTGAGTTGTGCTATCTCAATGTGAATTCTCTTTATAATACCTGATTCAAGTTTATTTCCATTTTCTCTTGAGAAAACTTTTACGGAAATAATTCTCCCTCTCTTTCCGGATTCAAGTCTCTTCGAAGTATCTTTTACATCACGAGCCTTTTCACCGAAAATGGACCTCAAAAGTCTCTCTTCCGGAGTGAGTTGTGTTTCACCCTTTGGCGTGATTTTACCGACAAGTATGTCGCCAGTCATCACTTCCGCACCAACCCTAATAATACCTTCTTCATCCAAATTTTTAAGTTTAGCTTCGCCAACATTTGGAATATCGTGCGTGGTAACTTCAGGACCAAGTTTTGTATCACGGACATTTACGATAAACTCTTCAATGTGTACCGATGAGAATTTGCTATTTTTAACCAATCTTTCCGAAATAATAATAGCGTCTTCGTAGTTGGATCCGCTCCAAGTCATAAACGCGACAAGCGCATTTTGACCAATAGCCATTTCACCATTGACTGATGAAGATGTGTCAGCGAGTAAATCACCTTTCTTAACTTTCTGCCCAAGGTTGACACTCGGTCTCTGGTGGAAAGGAGTAAAACCGTTTGTTCTTGAAAAACTTACAAGCTTATATTCTTTTTCTTTTCCACTCTTTGTACCTTTTACATAGATTTTTGAAGCATCTACTCCACTGACTATACCTTCTTCTTCAGCAAAAATAACTCTGCCAGTATATTTCGCAGCTTCACCTTCAATGCCCGTAGCGACTAATGGTGCTTCCGGTACCACACAAGGCACTGCTTGTTTTTGCATGTTTGATCCCATAAGCGCTCTGCTTGAATCGTCGTGGTTTAGAAAAGGAATCATAGATGTTGCAATAGAAAAAGCTTGATTTGCAGACACATCTATATAGTCTACTTCTTCCCTCTTAACAAGTGTTGGGACACCAGTAACACGAACCTCAACCTCACTATCTGTAATCTTTCCCTTTTCATCATAATGAGTAGCCCCGTGAGCAATTTTAAAGTTCTCTTCCTCAAGGGCATTAAAGAATCTGATTTCATCGGTGATAACGCCGGCCTTTACTTTTGCATAGGGTGTTTCTATCATTCCAAAATCATTAACCCTTGCATATGTCGAAAGTCTCAAAATAAGACCGATATTCTGGCCCTCTGGTGTGTGTATAGGACAAACTCTTCCATAGTGTGAAGGGTGAACGTCTCTAACCTCAAAACCAGCACGCTCTCTTGTAAGACCTCCTGGACCAAGAGCTGACAGTGTTCTCAAATGTTCGATTTCTTCGAGAATATTTGTCTGTTGCATAAACTGCGAAAGCTGGTTTGTAGTGAAGAATTCTTTTATTCTTGCTTGTAAAGGTCTTGCAGAAATAAATTGCACGGGCATGGTAATATCCGGATCTATTGTAGACATTCTATCCTGAATATTTCTCTTCATCTGTGCCATACCGACTCTCACCTTTGCTTGCAAAAGTTCTCCAACAAATCTAACCCTTCTTGAACCTAAATGATCAATATCATCTTCAATAGCTTCAGGATCATTGTTTAACTCCGTAATCTTTTTAATTGTACATACCAAATCATCTATTGTAATAGCTTTTTGTTCCAAAGATTTTTCATCCATCGGCTTACTGAATCTCTTATTGAATTTAAATCTTCCGACTTTAGAAATATCATATCGTTCTGGAGAAAAAATAGATTTAACAAATTCTCTAGCATTATCGATGGCTGCAAGGTCGCCGTCTCTTAATCTCTTATAAATCTCCAAATATGAATCGTCCTGTGTCTTTGCGTGGTCTTTCAGAAGGGTTGTTTCAATAACCTTTGTTGTTAATTCATCACCCTTAAAAAGATCGAGAATTTCTTTGTCTGTCTTTACACCAAACACCCTTAAAAGAGAAGAAATCGCAAACTTTCTCTTTTTATCTATTTTTACATATATTGCACCGTCAGATTCTGATTCTATTTCTATCCAAGCGCCCCTTGATGGTATAACTTTTGCTCCAAAAAGATTCTTTCCTTTTGCGTCATTGAGTGTAAAGAAAATGCCGAAGGATCTTGCAAGTTGCGGGACAATAACCCTTTCAATACCGTTAATTATAAATGTCCCGTGACCAGTCATAAGAGGAACATCGGAAAGGAAAATCTCTTGCTCTTTTATGGTGCCAAGAGTTTTGTTTTTTAGCTTTACCTTTCCTTTAAGCTGAGCTTCAAAAGAAATTTTCTTATCTTTTGCATAATACTCATCATACTTTGGAGTAACTATTTCAAAATCAGTAAAAGATAATTCAAACTTTTTGTCTGCATAATCTTTTATCGGGGAGAATTCTTTGAAAATATCCATGAATCCATCTTTAAGAAGCCATTGATATGACTTCACCTGATGATCCACAAGATTTGGGATCTTTATAAGAGGTTCTTTGAACTTCTTAAAATACTTCTTCTCAAGTTTTCCACCCATCACTCCGTCTATCAAAATATTCGCGGCTTTTTGCATTTTCTGTTTTCTATTAAAAACTAAACTAATAAATTATTAATATCTTTCAAAAAAAATCACACCGAGAAAAATAAGGACGATTTTTAGACACAAAAACAACAAAAAGACACCTTTCCCCTAAGGTTTCTTCTCATTCCTCTTTTTTGTCTATCTTATTTTTCTAAGCAAGATATTTTCTTACTTACATTATTTGGCGCTTACGCCCGCAACTCATTCAAATTAAGCTAGGTACATAATAGCCGAAATCGGTTTAAAAGTCAAAGATTGGGTTATCCACATTAATCTAACTATCTAAAAGTGCAGGTAAGGGCACACATCATAATGCAGACTTGGGCTTTTGGGTCATGTCTGCATGGTGAAGCACAACCGTTCCACAGACCTCCTTTAGCAATACATTGTGATTCTGAAAGAGAATTTATTTCACAAAGACTCTCACCTGAATACCATACTCCGCTACTCATAGCGCAATCCTGTGACGATTTTATAATAATCTTGTCACTCATATCCCCCACCGGATTCGTATTTATGGAACTAGACTCGCATTTTTCTTCCCAGATTCTTAAACATTTACTGCTTGCCTCACACCAAGAATATCCCGCGCTCCCGATACATCCGTGAACATCTCTATCTCCACCGACGATTATTGGACTCTCTATCGGACTGCCTATTTTGAAGACTTTGTATTTTTTTATATTAAAGTTCTGGTACACAAAAAATATCATCAAGACAACTAACACCAAAATGATTATCAGGCTTGTTTTGTTCTTCATCATTAAATTATATCATAAAATAAAACCCGCTTGCGACATTGCAAGCGGGCTGTTTCTGCAGATATTTTGTTTACTGCAGAAAAATCACCTTTTTCACTTTTTTCACGACACATATATTGAGATATCCGAGGGCAGACATGGTATCCAAGATATCGCTGGCCTTTCCTCTCCTTATCCTCCGATTGCTGACCAGGAAAGCAATGGCCGTATCGTAATCAGCGCTACTGGCACAATGATCTGTGGACCGATGCCTGTGATTACACTTACCGATAGCATCACAGGTAGAAGTAGTAATGCCATGCTTCATCTGGCAAAATACCCTCTTGAAGCAGATCATATTGCTATGATCTTTCTCCTTACTTATTCCACACCCGCAACCACCTTTTCCATCACAACCTTGCTTATTCATCTTACCCTCCGTTTGGTTTATTATTTTCTCTTTTACAAATCTAAAATAACCCTACCACTTCGCATAAATAAGTCAAGACTCTTCGTCTCATCGAGATTCTAAGGTTTTATAAAGACTTCCTCACAAATAATCTCACAATTCGTAAATCTTCATAAGTAAATCCGGCACCAAGCTTATTCTTCACCGGTGCAAGCAGTAAATCCCTATTTTCTCCGTATAGATTTTTAAACATCATATAGATTTTCTTAAATTTTGAATTGTCTATTTCATCTTTCAATTTTGAAATATCAAAATCCGGCTCTTTGTCCAAAATCTTTTCTATATTTGAAATAACAGTCTCTTTCGTAATCCCCCTCGTCTTTGCTATTTCAGATATTGTAAAACCTTCTTCAAGCGCGGACTTTGTTTTATCTTGGGCACTGACTCTGCGCTTTTTTGCAAGCTTTGTCGCTCCTCCGATCGGTGCAACTTTTGCCAAAAATTCTTTCTGCTTTTTCTCAATATCGCTTTTATCCTGCACCATGAGCCATCTTTGATCTCTCTCCGATAATTTTCTCAATTCTTTATCAAATTCAATAATATCCTCCCTCACTTCCAAAGCATTTTGATTGATACCTGTTATTTTTAATCCGGCAAGTGATCTGACACGAGAAAGCGCCACATAACCCATTCCCCTTTCAAAAGATTTCGAGAGATCAACCTCTACAGAGTCCAAACTCATACCTTGGCTTTTATGCACAGTGATGGCCCAAGCGAGTCGTAAAGGATATTGTTCAAGCTGTGCTTTTATTTTCCCCTCTTCCTCAATCATCCATTTAGCTTTTTCGACATTTATGACTTTACCATTTGTAAGCATAACTTTGGGACCAGAATAATCGCAAGACACTACCCTACCAAGCGAACCATTGGCATAGCCGGCATCAAAATTATTTTTTACAAACATAACCCTCGCACCGATTTTGAGACGAAGTGTCCCCGGAGCAAGACAACTTTTTTTCAAAGATTCGACTAGTGGTTTCTTGCCTTTATCTTCCATATTGAAAACGAAAAATTCTCCTTTCAATTTTCCCAATTCAATTTCATTTATTTTATCTACATCTATATTATGTGTATGGAGCTTCGTCGATTCTATTTTCGTCTCTGGATCTTTACCATGCCTGTCATTTAAATGCTTCATAGAAATCGCACCGACTCTTCCACTGCGAATATCATTTAATACACCTAGAAAATCCTGATCTTTCTGTCTATGTTGTTCTTCCAAATAACAAATTTTTAAATTAAGTTTTTTCCAAGTCTCAGAGCGATACGAAAAGTGAGCTTCTTTTTCGCCCAAGCGAAAAACTGGTGGGAGCTGAAAGAAATCTCCGCAAAGCACTACTTGCATTCCACCGAAAGGCAAATCATTTCTCTTCAAATGTCTGGCGATTCTTTCCACCAAATCCAAACGAAAATGATGAAGCATTGAGATTTCATCAATGATTAAAACTTTCGTCTCTTTGAATCTATCATAAATATATTTCTTGCTTTCCAAATCTTCGAGATCATATTCAGTGATTTCGTCTTTTATACCAAGCCCGGACCAAGAGTGAATGGTGGTACCTCCCATATGTGTCGCGGCGATACCTGTCGATGCTGTAATACCGACTTCCACACCTTTTGATTTTAGGAAATTTATATATTCATTCAAAACGTGCGTCTTACCGCTTCCGGCAGCACCAGTGATATAGCAGTTGTATCCCATCTTCAAAATTTCAAGCGCTTCTTTTTGAGTCATGGAGATATTCTAACATAGAAAAATTATTTCCTACTAGAACGCCATTCATCTATTTTCTTGTGATTGCCGGAAAGTAGGACTTTGGGAACACGATATCTTTTGCCTTTATATTCCAAAATTTCTGGGCGGGTGTAAACTTCAGAGCTTGAAATCCTTTCTTCTTCAAGTGAAGCTTTATTGCCGAGTACGCCGTCTATTTGTCTTGACATACAATCCATAATAATCATCGCTGGCAATTCCCCGCCGGTCAGGACAAAATCTCCTACCGAAATTTTGTCCGTCTTAAATATTTTATTCACTCTCTCGTCTATACCTTCATATCTGCCAGAAATTATTATGATGTCTGAATATTTCCGAGCGACAATTTTGGCATAGCCAGTAGTAAACTGATTACCTCCTGGTGACAAGAAAACTATTTTTACATTTCTTTTCGAGCGAGGCCCCGTAGCCAAGCGAGTACTCGAGCTTGTGGTACTGGGGTTGTTTTTTCTTATTTTCTTTAAAACTTTTTCAATAGCCTTAATAACCGGCATTGCCTGCATTACCATACCAGGACCTCCGCCATATGGAATATCGTCTACTCTTTTATACGGATTTTTCTTGCCTTTTTGTGAAGCACCGACTTTTACAAAATCACGGGGATTATAGAAGTTTACTTTCAAAATTCTATTTTTTATCGCCCGCGCCAAAATAGACTCATTTAAATATGAGCTGAAGGATTCGGGAAACAATGTGATTATATGGAAATTGATCATATATTATTATATGACAATACAATATTTTCCAGGAAATAACAAATAAAAAAACAGGAGAGGGTTTTTACCCCTCTCCCCGACTTAGAGGATTGACATCAAGTGAAAATCCCTCGTCGTCGTCTTTCCGTAGCCAAAGAACCATTCCCAATATGATTGAAACATATACCGGTTGACTTAGGTGATCCCTCGACCACCCGATTTTTTTGAGATTCAGTAACTTCGGCGACTGGTGAAATATGTTTTTTGTGCGCGTTATGTCCAGCACAACCACAATCTTTTTGACTTGTATCTACATTCATAATCTGTCTCCTCTTTGTAATCTGTGTAGAACGATACCACTTCTGCTAGTGAATGGCAAATGGTGCTTTATACAAAAACAAGGCCGCGCCCTTCGGGCGCGGCCTTGTTTTTGTATTCACTTAAATTATAACTTTAGATCAGCCATCGCTTCATCTACTGTCTTTGAAGCTTTTGACTCTGTTCTTATTGCTCCGACTTCTGGTCTAGTACTTCCTTCTGGTTCGTTTATCTTCAAGTTTACTCTTGAGTTATTCTTCATTCCTACAACTCTCAAAAGTGTCCTGATTGCCTTGGCTGTATTGCCTGATCTCCCGATGACTTTGCCCATATCGACATTGTCCACGGTGAGAGTTAGTAATACACCCATTTCGTCGACTGTCCTTACAATCTTTACTTTGTCCGGAGAATCAACTAAGGCCTTAACAACGAAATCCAAAAACTTTGCATCATTTTCCATCATTGTTTTCTGTTTCTTTAAAATTCTGTTTTTCTTGCAGTAATTCGACCGGTAAATTATTAAATACTGCCTGCCATAATATTATCATAACAAAAAACCGCCTGCAAGACGGTTTTTTGTTTTGGACTTTTTTATACTTTCGGAGCTTCTGTTGCTGGGGCGGGCGCCGGAGCTGGCTCTGCCTTTGGAGCATTTTTTGCTGCCTCTTCGGCTTTCTTCGCTTCCTCCGCCTTCTTGGCATTTATAATTTTATTCTTTGGCAATACATTTATTTTCTTTCCGGAAACGATTTTCAAATCAACGAAAATATTGTGTATAGTTTCTGAAAGTTGGGCACCTTTTGAAATCCAGTATTTTGCCTTTTCAGCATCTACTTGAGTTTTGCCCTTACCTTCTCTTGGATCGTATGAACCCAAAATTTCCGTTGGCTTTCCGCTCTTTGGACCAAATTTAGAATCCGTCAAAACAATACGAAAAGTCGGTTCGTGTACCCTTCCTACCCTTTGTAATCTAATTATTAACATGAGTGGTATACTAACAAAGTTCACAAAAAAGTCAAATAAAAAAATGAACTTTGCGTTGCCTAGTGACGCAAAGTTCATTTGATCTGACCAAAAGTTCATGTGAGATGTTGCTCAAAAACCTCAAAGACAGCCGTCACTTGATCAACATCCACATGTTTAAAATGAGGGTATGGGTGATGATCAGCATACACCCCAAACACCGTTTCATTGTTTGACTTGAAACAAATCGTCTTTTCCTCATTTCCATTTAGTCTGCACGAAAAGAACATTCTGTTAGGAACATCTGTAAATATCATCTCGGATCTCCTTTGTCTTATCCTCTCTATTTATAACAAATTTTTAAACAAAACAAAAAGTATACAAAACACTTCTTTTCTGTTAGAATACACCGACAATGAAAGAAAAGAGAAATGGTGGGAAATTTGACCGAAAGGATAATAAATCGAAATTCTCCTCAAAAAATAGACAAAAATCAAAAGGCAAGATAATGCTCGGCACCATTAAGGCTGTCCGTGGCAACGTCGCTTATTTCCTATCAGACCAAGGCGCTCTTGAAGTAGAAATATCCACACGCTCACTCAACACGGCGATGGCGCAAGATAAGGTGGAAGTAAATGTATTCGGAAAGACGATTTCCGGATCACCTATGGGCGAAGTCACGAAAGTCCTTGAGAGAAATAAAAAGATATTTGTAGGTACCATAGATTCCGCCGCAGACGGTGATTTTGCTATTCCGGATGACAGGAAAATCAAACTTAATATTCTTATACCAAAAGAAAAGCTGGATAGTGCTGTCAAAGGGGACAAAGTATTAGTAAAAATCACAAAATGGAAAAATCTGCCGAATCTATCTGAAGGTGAAGTGCTAGAAATTATCGGAAGAAAAGGCGAAAATACAACCGAAATGTATTCCGTGGTTTTGGACAGAGGTTTTGAAATAGGTTTTGCAGAAAAGGTTGAAACAGAGGCAAATAATATTTTTCAAAATAATAAAACTGTTTCGAAAGAAGAAATCGCCAAAAGAATTGATCTTAGAAATACTCTGACCTTTACAATAGACCCGAAAACAGCAAAAGATTTCGACGATGCCATATCATTTAAAGCGCTTTCAAATGGTAATTATGAAATCGGCGTGCATATTGCGGATGTCTCACATTATGTCCGCGAAAGAAGCGAACTTGATAAAGAGGCGCTAAAAAGAGGTTGCTCGGTGTATCTTCCAGACAGAACAATACCAATGCTTCCATTTGAGCTCTCCGATAATCTTTGTAGTTTGAATGAAAATGAGGAAAAGCTCGCCTTCTCTGCAATTTTTGAAATCGACAAAAAAGCAAAGGTTCTTTCGAGAAAATTCGGAAAGTCCGTAATAAAATCGGCAAAGAGATTTACTTATGAAAGCGCGCAGGAAGCAATAAATGACAAAACTGCAAAATACCATGATGAGCTAGCCGAGCTAAATAGACTTGCAAAAATAATGCGAAAAGAAAAAGCACAAAAAGGTGCAATAGACTTCGAACAAGATGAAGTGGCTTTTGAACTTGATGAAAAAGGATTCCCGATAAGAATTTATAAAAAAGAAAGGCTGGATACTCATAAACTCGTTGAAGAATTTATGCTTCTTGCAAATAGAGAGGTAGCAGAATTTGTTTATAAATATGAGAAAAAGACCGGTCACTCTGTCCCCCTCCCTTATCGTATTCACGATTTTCCAGACAAAGAAAGAATCGCTGAACTTGCAATATTTGTAAAAGCTCTCGGCCACGAATTATTTATCGGTAAAAATGGTTCTGTTACAGGCAAAGATATGCAGGCACTTTTTGCCCAAGTGGAAGGCAAGGCTGAAGAAGGTCTGGTAAAAACTGCTGCTATACGCTCGATGGCAAAAGCGATTTATTCCGTAAAAAATATCGGACACTTTGGTTTGGCTTTTGAATATTATGCGCATTTCACCTCCCCTATCAGAAGGTATCCGGACTTACTTGTTCACAGATTACTACAAAAAATACTTACCGGGGAGAAAGTCGCCGAAAGAGATTGGGTATTTTATGAAAATGCGGCAAGAAGAAGCACCGATCAAGAAATCAAAGCTTCGGAAGCCGAACGCGAAGGCAAGAAATACAAGCAAATTGAATTTATGCAGAATAAAATCGGACAGACATTCCTCGGCACTATCACCGGCGTCACCGAATGGGGCATTTATGCCGAAGATTCTGCAACACGCGCCGAAGGAATGATAAAGCTTTCTTCACTTGGTGACGACTATTATGTCTTGGATGCAAAAAAATACAGAATAGTCGGTGAAAAAACAAAAAAGACTTTCGTCCTTGGACAGAAAATAAAAATCAAACTTATCGGCGCCGATCTCGACAGAAGGACGATGGATTATGAGATAGTAAGTTAATCTAAAAGACCCTCTTGTAATACCGGAGATCTTTCTAAACAAATCTTTAATGCTCGAAAATTGCCAGTCTTGCTCGCTTAAGCTAAATATCGATTAACATTATTTGGCCTTTAATAGAAAAAGCCACCATAGCTGGTGGCTTGTGGCCTTTGCCGAAATACTATCATGGAGGCAATACGACAACATCATCAAGGGACAACCAATATGTCCAAGGCCTGATAAAAATACTGATTTTTCTTTCCTTTTTGTCTACACCCGTTATTTTATGGTCCATGACACCAAACATGTGACAAAACGCTCGGAAGCGCGATTCGCTCTTAGTCAATTCTGGCGAGAAAACGACTCTATATCCAACTTCTGGCTCTAATGTTTCCATTTTATCTCCTTTTGTTCGATCTAAATTTGATATTACTCTCGGTGAGTATAAAGTCAAGATTTCATTCGTAATAGTCGTCAGCGAGCGAGGGTTTATAAAATATTTCTGCTAGGGGTGGCGACCTATTCTTTTTGAAAAGACTTGGGAGGAGTGGCTGACGACGGACACGAGGAAAATTCCCAGCAGGAAATTTTCCGTGCTTTTCAAAAAGAATAGGTCGACAGGACCCGTGGAAATATTTTATAAATCTGAGTGAGCCTATTTCGCGACCGCGACTGCCTCCTCAAACTGTATTGAAAGCAAACGGGACACGCCGTCGGCACCCATAGTGACCCCGTAGATAACTCCTGCACGGGACATTGTTTCTCTATTGTGCGTGATAAGAATGAGCTGGGAATATTTTGAAAGATTGGAAATCATATCGCCATATTTTCGAGAATTGGCTTCATCAAGTGCCGCGTCTGTTTCATCAAGAATAATAAACGGTGGCGGATTGACCTGTGATATGGCAAAGAGTAACGCAATAGAAGTGAGTGCTCTTTCTCCACCAGAGAGCATCATCAAACCCTTTATCTTCTTTCTCGGTAAATTTACTTCTATTTCCAAACCTTCTTGCTCTTCCTCTTCTTCTTTAAAATCCGCATCCATATCTTCGCCTATCGGTAAATCTGTATCCACTCTTCTTTTCTTCTTTTCTTTTACAATAGAAAGCGAAGCTGTCCCCCCGCCAAACATAGCCGAGAAGAATTCTTGGAATTGAGTATTTATTTTCGAAACACCGGATTTGAATTCGCTCGTAAGCTTTTCATCAAGTTCTTTTATAAGTGCCTTCAAGGATTCAGATGATTTGAATAAATCTTCAAGCTCTTTGCCGAGGAAGGTGTCTCTTTCGGAAGTTTCTTTAAACTCTTTCATCACTTCATCTCCACCAGCAACACCGGCGTCTTCAAGGCGGATTTTTATTTTCTCCAGAGCTCGGCGTCTGTCTTCCTGCATATTTCTCGGCTCTTTGACCATTTCTTCAAGAGAAATCACCGCACCAGAAGCATTTGTCGGCCAAAAATCTTTATAACGCAAGGCCAAAACCCCGACGAGTATTGAACCTTCTTGCAATTCCCTTTTGAAATCCTCTTCATTTGTCTTCAGTCTCGCTTCCCTATTTTCTATCATAGAAAGCGCTCCACGGATTTCATTTTGCTCGGCGACAATTCTGAACATCGCCTTTTCAGCATCTCTGTTTGAATCTCTTTCTTTTTCTATTTCATTTTTGAGGAATGAATACTGCTCCGAAAGTTCGGCTTCAAGTTTCCCGGCATTTGCGATTTTCTCTTCAAAACCTTTCTTTTCGGTCTCAAGCTTTTTTATATCGCTTTCTATATCCGCCACGGCTTCTTTATTTTCACTTTCTTTATTTCTGTCTATAAAATCGCGTAAAATCTTTTTTATCATTCGGAGGATATTTCTTATATTCGAAATGTCGGCGCTTTCCGCAATACCATCTATTTCAATATCGATTTGCTTTGCCACGCTTTCCACTTGAGAAAGTGCTACTGTTTTATTAGACGCTGAAGTACTAGCTTCATTTTGTTTTTTCAGAATTCTCAAAAGAGAAGCGATTTCTCCCTCTATTCTTCCGATATTTCTGGTAAGGGTGTCTTTTGAAATTCTCGCTTCTTTGATCTCTCCCTCTATTTTCATCACTTTCTCGCTCTTATGATCTTTACTCTCGGATTTTGCCAGAGTCTCTTTTGCAATTCTCAAATCATGCTCGAGTGTATGCATTTTCTGCATCAAAGGATGTTTCTCGGCTGTAATACTTTTCTTCTCAAAATTTATATACTCTTCCTCCCTGCGGAAATATTCATGGTACATCTTTGTCAGGCTTTCTTTCATCTCCACGGCTTTCTCAATTTTCTCAACCTGCTTTTTCAAAAATTTAATATGAGGAGCGATTTCTCTTCGCAAAGATTCTACTTGCTTGATATTTTCTTCCGTCTTTTCAAGTTTGCGCGCGCTTTCTTCTTTTTTATATTGATAGATTTTTAAACCAAGTGCTTCTTCTATTATTTCTCTCTTTTCTTTTGTATTTGCATTCAAAATCTTGTCCGCCTCGCCTTGAGAGATAATATGATGCCCCGAAGCTCCGATATGCGCGCCGGCGAGAAGCTCAATAATATCTTTGAGACGTACAGGACTGCCGTTTATAAGATATTCACTTGAAGAATCTCTGTGAACGACACGCTCTATGGCAACCTCATCAAAATCGATATTTAAAATTCTCTGAATATTGTTGAAGGTAAGTTTAACCGATGCACGGTTGGCACGAGCCGCATCTTTTCCGCCATTAAAAATAAGATCTTCAGCTCTTTTACCTCGAAGAGATTTGATAGATTGCTCACCCAATACAAAACGAAATGCTTCGGCGACATTGGACTTGCCCGAACCGTTTGGCCCGACAATAGCAGAAATGGGCGTATTAAAATCTAATACGCTTTTTTTTGCAAACGATTTGAAACCGGAAATCTCTATCGACTTAAGATACATTGAGGATATTCTATCAGATTAGGCAGATGAAAAAAAGGGCGTCCCCCACCTGCGCGCAGGTGGGGGACGCCCTTTTTTTCAGTATTCCAATTACGCCCAACCTTTTGCTTCAAGAGCTTTTCTTGCAGATTCTTGCTCGGCTTCTTGTTTAGATCTACCCTTCCCTTCAGCAATCTTTTCTCTATCCAAATACACACCTACTGTAAAATTTTTGTCGTGATCTGGGCCTTCCTCTCTTATGGTTTTATAGGATGGGGTAGAACCCTCATGCTCCTGCGCGAGTTCTTGGAATTCACTCTTTGCATCTATCCATTTTTTGTCTTCAATAATCTTTTCTGTCAAAAAGAAAATATTTCTGGATATAAAGTATTTTGCCATGTCATATCCTTGGTCCAAGAAAACTGCGCCGATAAAGGCCTCGATAGTATTCGCAAGAATAATTTGTCTTGCTCGACCCACATCTTTTGCCTCACCTTTTGAAAGTAAAAGAAAGTCATTCATACCGATCTTTGATGCAGCTTCGGACAAAGTCTCGGCTTTTACAAGAGCTGAACGATATGAAGTAAGGGCACCCTCTGTTTCATCTGGATATTTTTCATAAAGATATTCCGTGACAATAAGCTCAAGGACAGCATCACCTAAAAATTCTAAACGTTCATTATGTACAAGTTCTGTATCTCTATGTTCATTAAGATATGATCTATGAGTAAAAGCTTGTCGCAAAAGCGCTTTGTTTTTAAAGGTTATCCCTATAGCTTCTTCAAATTTTGTAAAATCTGGCTTCATCTTTGGACAGGTAAATTATCTTGATCTCATCCCAAGTATAGTAATCGCCTTTGTGATAATTGGCAAGATGTCATCATAGAAATTTAGATTTTGAATGTCTTGAAGTTTAAACCATTTCGCATCATCAAGGCCCCCACTATCACCAAGTTTCAAATCTTTCATCTCAGATTTTGCAAGAAAATAAGTGACTTGTTTGCGAATTTTACCGTCTTCTGGATGATTAGCGACATATTCATTGTTTTGAAGTTGATCTTCTACATCTATGTCTATACCAAGCTCTGCTTTTATTTCTCTCTTTACTCCGAGTTTAGCATCTTCACCATTTTCAAGTCTGCCTTTGGACAATGTCCACCTACCGAAGACATCGTGTACAAAAGCAAAAAAAATCTCATCATTTCTTCTGGTATATATAACGGCACCAACAAGTCTTCTTATCGGCATCTTTTCAAATGGTATATCTCGATTATGTTTTTTTTTAGAGACTTCATCTTTGCCTGGCTCACCGATCTCTTTATAAATAGTCCCTAAAACACCGTTAATAAAACCTCCGCTTTTTTCCCCACTGTAAGATTTAGCAAGTTCTATCGCCTCATTTATAGCTACTTTTGCCGGTACTTCTTTCCTATCAGAAAAGAGAAGCTCATAAAGCCCAATTCGCAGAATATTTCTATCAACAAGAGAGATTTTGTCTATGGGCCAATCTGGTGCCGCTTTGATAATAATGTTATCGAGCTCGCCTTTTTTGTCTATTACACCTTTTAAAAGATTGTCCATAAAAGAGGTATCCGGATCACCCTCACCAAACTCTTTATTATTTTTTATAAGAGAAACCAAAGCGTCCTCTCTAGAAAGATTCCTAAAATCCCACTCAAAAATGGTTTGAAGAACTATTGATCTTGCGAGGTGCCTGTTTGACATATTTGGCTTTTAAACTACTAGGGAAAGTATAACAAGATATCACCCAAAAGAAAAGGCTGGCTTTTCGCCTAGGCCTTTTTCTCTGACTTCTTTTGCTTTTTCAATGCTTTAACTTCAAGGTTAATCACTTTTCTACCTTTATATTTTCCGCAATTTGAACAAGCACGATGTCTTGTTATGACGGTTCCACAGTCTGGGCATTTGGTCGAGGGTATTGCTTTCAGAAAATGATGCGACCTAGTGCTCCCTCTCTGGGACCTGTTATGTCTCATTCGATTTACCATAGTAAAAAGAGTATACACTATTTGATAAAAAAATCAAATAATGGAAACCTCATTATAATCTTAGATAAAGTTTTTGCAAAAACATTTTCTGTGTTCTTTGGAAAGGCCGTGCTTTTTTATCGCTTTGCAATGTTTTTGTGTTCCATACCCTTTATGAATTTCGAAACCATATTTAGGGTATTTTTTTGCCAAACGACACATCAGAGCATCTCGAGAGACTTTTGCCACGATAGAAGCAAAAGCTATCACCCTTTCTTTTTCATCACCTTTTATAATGGTTTTTTGGAGAGAGAAATGGGACGGCGCGCGAAGCGCGCCGTCCAAAAGCACCATACATTCGTCTGATTTTGCTTTGATATTTTTTAAAGCTTTTGCGATGCAATTTTTAATCGCCATACTTATCCCCACTTTATCTATTTTCCTCGCACTTTCATAACAAACCGAGTAGTCTACTTTTTTTGCTTTTTTCAATATTCCCAATTTTAAAGAAATATCTTCTCTCTTTTGTGCCGTCAATTTCTTGGAATCCTTCAATGGTCCAAAGCCAATCACCTTAAAATCCATTGGCATTTTAAAAGCACATACGGCCACGGGGCCTGCCAAGGGTCCCCTACCCACCTCATCAATTCCGACAATATATTTTATCTTATTTTTAACTTTCATATCTTTCATTATCTTAACTTAACCCTACCCAACACGTAAATAAGAACGCGGTCGCGTTCTTATTTACGTCATCAGTCCAAACCAAATCTACTTTTCAAAACAGAATCGTGTTCTATCTTGTCGGCTATAATATAAAGCATGTCCTTCCCTATCATCAGATCAACCTTTAATAAGGTTATCAAATCCTCACAATCGTAAGGGAAAACCCAAACACTATTCTGTAATTTTATAAAACCGATCATCATCAATGTCCTTCTTATGCTGTCTCTCGTATATTTTTTCGTCTCACTTATATCAAATATCAGAATTCTCCACTTACCATCCCACTTCTTTGGTTTTTGAATTTTATAATCCCTAGACTCAATCTTTTCTAGTTCTCTTTCCCCTTTCTTGGTCAAAGATATACCATTTTTACCTCTTTCTAAGAATCCACTCTTTGTTAACTTACTTACGACTGAATTGATATATATCTTTTTATCATTATTATTTTTAATTCTAAATAATTTAAGGACATTTGGAGCAACTAGGGCAACTCCCAATATTCCAGCAGTAGCAATCGATTGTAAAACAGCTTTCTTGATTTTTGTATTTCTGGTCTTGATTTTTATTTCTTTCTCTAACACACCCATGTGTTTATTATAACAAAAACAGAATTCTACACTAATATAAAAACGTAAATAAGAGCGCGGTCGCGTTCTTATTTACGTTTTTATCTATTTAATCGGTTTGTTAAGATAATGACCAAACCAGACAGGATAGAATTCCAGCTTTTTGATTTTCCAAATAAAAGCTATAATATACAAATATGTCATCAAAATTTATCCACCTTCATACACATTCCCACTATTCCCTTTTAAATGCCCTGCCGAAAATCAAAGAGCTTGTTAAAACAGCGAAAAGTATGGCAATGCCAGCACTTGCACTTACCGATGCTGGCAATATGTATGGCGTAATTGAATTTTATCAAGTTTGTAAAAAAGAAGAAATAAAACCGATAATCGGTGTAGATTTCTACGTTGCGACTCGCACAAGAAATGACAAACAAAGCGGAGTGGACAATCGCCGATATCGTCTTGTACTTCTTGCAAAAGACGATATCGGCTATCACAATCTTATGAAGCTTGTCACCGATTCATATTTTGAAGGCTTTTATTATAAACCAAGAATCGATCACGAACTTATAGAAAAATATAAAGAAGGCCTTGTCTGTATTATGCCTCACTTTTCTGGCGAGACCACAAACGCGCTCAAAAATGGCGATCAAGAAAAAGCAAAAAAACTTACAGATTGGTACAAAAAAGTTTATGGCGCAGAAAATTTCTTTTTAGAAATCACCCACCATCCTGAAATAGAGGGTCAGCTTGAAATAAAAGAAAGAATAATAAAACTCGCAAAAGAAACTGACTCACAACTTGTCGCTGCACATGATGTTTACTATCTAAATCCCGAAGATAAACAAGCTCGCGACACTCTCGTCGCCGTCAATTCGCATTCGGATTTCAGCGATAGAGAACAAAGAGAAAGCGCGGATGATTTTTCTTTCATCTCCACCGAAAAGGCAGAAGAATATTTCAGAGATACACCCGAAGCACTCGAAAATACACAGAAGATTGCTGATATGTGCAATCTGGAAATCGAGCTCGGTAAATGGAAATTTCCAAAATATATTGTTGAAAGCGGTCTTTCCCACGACGACGAACTCAAAAGAATCGCGTACGAAGGCTTGGAAAAAAGAGGACTCAAACATACAAAAGAGGTTATTGACAGGCTTGAATACGAGCTTCTTGTAATTAAAAATAAAGGATACGCGCAATATTTTCTCGTTGTATCCGACCTTCTTCGTTTTGCAAGTGAAAACAATATTTATACAAATATCAGAGGTTCTGTCGCAGGCTCGCTCGTCACTTATGTTACAGGTATTACAAAAGTAAATCCGCTCGAATACAAACTTCCATTTGAAAGATTTCTAAATCCGGAAAGACCGTCTGCCCCCGATATTGATATGGACTATGCCGACAATAGACGCGATGATGTTATTGAATACACTCGTCAAAAATACGGCAAAGAAAATGTCGCACAAATAGGTACTTTTGGGACAATGATGGCTCGAGGCGCCTGCCGAGATGTCGCCCGTGCTATGGGCTTCCCACTTCCTCTCGCCGACAAAATCGCCAAGCTCATTCCTATGGGCGCGCAAGGTTTTCCCATGACAATCGAGCGTGCGATGAAAGAAGTCCCCGAACTTAAAAAGATGTACAATGAAGACAAGGATTCAAAAACTATCATTGATATGGCACAGAAAATCGAAGGTTGCGCCCGCCACATTTCCGTGCACGCCGCCGGTGTTGTGATAGCTCCAGATAATCTCACAAACTATGTCCCCCTCCAATACGATCCAAAAGGAGAAGGGAAGATCATCACTCAATACGATATGCACGCCGTCGGAGAAGACGGTGTCGGGCTTTTAAAATTCGATTTTCTCGGAATTAAGAATCTTTCTATACTCGCTGATGCTGTGGACAGAGTAGAAAAGATTGAGGGGGTAAAAATAGATATCGAAGCCATCCCACTGGACGACAAAAAGACTTTTGAAATGCTCGCCAGGGGTGAGACAATGGGCCTATTTCAACTCAATGGTTCCGGAATGACAAAATATCTTAAAGACCTCAAGCCCACTACAATACACGATATAAATGCTATGGTAGCTCTTTATCGCCCCGGCCCTATTGAATCTATTCCCCAATATATAGAGAGAAAACACGATCCAAAACTCATCAAATATTTGGACCCGAGACTCAAAGATATTTTGGATCAATCTTACGGAGTTATCACCTATCAAGACGATGTTATGCTCACGGCTATAAAGCTCGCTGGATACACTTGGCTTGAAGCGGATAAGTTGCGAAAAGCCATGGGAAAGAAAATTCCAAGAGAAATGCAGGCACAGAAAGAAAAGCTTTTGAAAGGTTTCATTGAAGGGGGGCTTACAGAAAAGAAAGCTGAGACTCTTTGGAAACTTATCGAACCTTTTGCCGCGTACGGTTTCAACAAAGCTCACGCCGCAAGCTATGGTCGCGTGTCATATCAGACGGCATATTTAAAAGCAAACTATCCCGCCATTTATATGTCTGCTGTGCTTACGGCCGACTCCGGTGATGTAGAAAAAATTGGGGAATTTATTGCTGAATGTAATAAGATGAAAATCCCCGTTCTTCCGCCAAGCGTGAACGAAAGTTTCGCTCCGTTTACTGTTGTTAAAACCGAAGGCGAGCCACAGAGGATTCGCTTCGGTCTCACATCCATAAAAAACTTCGGAGAAAATATCGCACAGATAATCGTCCACGACAGAAAGAAAAAAGGCAAATTCAAATCACTCGCGGATTTCTTGGAAAGAATTGTTGACAGAAATATGAATAAAAAGTCTCTCGAAGCTCTTATAAAGACGGGCGCCCTGGACGACTTCGGCGAAAGAGGTCAAATGCTTGCGAATATTGAAAATCTTTTGAAATATAATAAAGAAGCGAGTAAAAAAGATGAGAATCAAGATTCATTGTTTGGAATGTTTGATGGAGAGTCCGCCTTGGGCGGAGTAGGGCTGGTACACCAATCCTTTAAGCTTGACCCGGCACCACCCGCAACCCAGACAGAAAAACTCGCTTGGGAAAAGGACTTGCTCGGACTTTATATTTCCGGCCATCCGCTCGATAAATACAAACATATTTTTGAAAAGCAACAGATAAGTATTAAGAAAATCCGCGAAGAAACAGAAGCCGTCCGCAAAGCCATAGACGGAGGCAAGCCAATCGGCGGACTAATAGAAGAGGTGCGTGTGATAATGACAAAAAACAATGAGCCGATGGCATTTGTAAAAATCGCCGATCTCACAGGCACCATAGAAGCTGTAGTCTTCCCAAAGACTTACAGACAATTCAAAGATTCAATACTCCCAGAAAAATGCATCGCCTTCATAGCAAAGGTTTCCGACAGAAATGGAGAAGTAAGTTTGATAGTTGAGAGATTGAAGATCTTACAATAAAATATATGAAAATATTTGTCGTTAGACACGGAGAGACAGATTCAAATAAAGCTCACAAACTAATGGGGCAACTTGTTGATGAATCGTTAAACATAGAAGGAGTTAGACAGATACAAGAATTAATAAAAAATATTAACATTAACGACTTTGATGTTATATTTACATCCCCTCTGAAAAGAGCCCGTGAGACTGCGGAGATTATCGCAGCAAAAATAAAGATACCTATTATAGAGAAAAAGGAAATATCAGAAAGAGATTTTGGAAGTATGTCAGGAAAGAGTTGGGAAGAAATGGATAGCGCCATTAAAGAAGTCAATGTCAATTTTAAGATGACCGACTTGGAACAGAAATATAATTATAGACCATATGGCGGAGAATCTGTTGAAGACGTAAAAGAGAGAGTATTGAGATTTATCGAAGAACTCAAAAGTCAATATTCTGACAAAAAAGTCCTAATAATAGCTCATGGCGGTATTATGAAAATAATGAATCTATTACTTCTAAGAAATATTATAAATACTCCGGGTAATAGCACTGTCAGACAATTTGATATTTAGAGCTACGGAACACGACGGTAGCAAATATGGTCGTAAAGAGTATATTTGACATCCAAAAGCTAGTTGCTATTATATAAGAGAAGCAGAGATTGTTGTGGCTACCAACCACAAGGAAAAACAATTTCTGTCCAAAAGAGTAACCCTAAAACAAATAAGAATTTGTTCGGGCGAGAAAGTCGGGTGGAACCGCGAATTTGAGTCGCCCCGATAAAAAACGAATTTTCGTTTTTTATCGGGGCGATTTTATTTAATTAATTTAATAATATGAATAACGAAGACAAACTATATAAAATCAGACATTCCCTAGCCCATCTTTTGGGTGCTGCGGTTTTAAATATTTGGCCGGAGGCGAAAATAGCTACCGGGCCTGCGATAGACAATGGGTTTTATTATGACTTTGAATTCCCTGCCCCGATAAGCGACAAAGATCTCGGAAAAGTTGAGCAGAAAATGCATGAGCTTCTAAAGAAATGGGAGAGTTTTGAAAAAACTGAGATTTCCGAAAAAGATGCGAAAAAACTTTTTGCCGGCAATCCTTACAAGCTTGAACTCATCGGCGACTATACAAAAGACGGCCAGGTGCTCACCACATACACTTCCGGCGAATTCACCGACCTCTGCGCTGGCCCTCACGTGAATGATATAAAAGATATTCCAAAAGATGCATTCAAGCTTGAGAGAATCGCCGGTGCATATTGGAAAGGCGACGAAAAAAATAAAATGCTCACCCGCATTTACGGTCTAGCTTTTGCATCGAAAGATGAACTTGTTGCTTATGAAAAACAGCAAGAAGAAGCGAGGGCTCGTGATCACAAGAAACTCGGTAAAGAACTTGGTCTTTTTGTATTTTCAGATTTGGTTGGGCCAGGTCTTCCAATGTACACTTTCAAAGGAGCTTCAATAAGAAAAGAAATAATAAATTATTCAAACGAACTTCAACAAAGTATCGGGTATCAAGAGGTTCACACGCCAAACATAAATAAGGCTGAACTCTTCAAGGTCTCCGGACATTATGAAAAATACAAGGAAGATATGATAAAAGTTATGTCCAACTATTCAAAGGAGGAATATTTTTTGAAGCCTATGAACTGCCCTCAACACACCCAAATCTACGCTTCACAATCTAGAAGTTATAGAGATTTGCCGATAAGGATTGCGGACTTTGCAAATTTATATAGAGATGAAAGACCTGGTGAACTAAACGGGCTAGCGAGACTCCGATGTTTCTGCCAAGATGACGCACACGCTTTCTGTCGTGAAGATCAGATAAAGGAGGAATTTATAAATGTTTTGGGCATTATCAAAAAAGCCCTTGTCACTTATAAGATGGATTATAAAATCCGCCTTTCTCTTTGGGATCCGGCAAAACCAGAAAAATATCTTGGGGATGCAAAAGTTTGGGAAAGAGCACAGAAATTGCTCCGAGAGCTTCTTGAGGAAAATAAAATCGAGCACATTGTCGCTGTTGGAGAAGCCGCAATATATGGTCCAAAGATGGACATTATGACAAAAGATTCTCTAGGTAGAGAATGGCAGATCTCTACAATTCAACTCGACCTTATAATGCCAGAAAGATTCAAACTCACCTATTCAGATAAAGATGGGAAAGAGAAAACACCAGTTATGATTCACAGAGCAATCATTGGTTCCCCAGAAAGATTTATGGGTATTCTTATTGAACACTACGCCGGTGCCTTCCCTCTTTGGCTTGCGCCTGTGCAAGTAAAAATCGTGCCAGTGAGAGAAAATCATAATGAATATGCGGAAAAGATTTCTGCCGAACTAAAAACCGCCGGCTTTAGAGTAGATTGTGATACAAAAGAAGGAAACATGGGAGGAAAAGTTCGTGATGCAAAAAATAATAAAGTCCCCTACACAATAATCGTCGGTGACAAAGATATTTCTGCCAACAAAATCACTGTGGAGAATAGAGATAAAGGGGCACTAGGACAAATGGATTTGAAAGAATTTATTGAGAAAGTTAAAAAAGAAAGGGAAGAAAAAGTATAACTAACCAAGAACAACTGGGCTTTTTGAAAAACTTGACAAAATAATCGGAAGCTTTAGTATAAAAAATAGAGTATCAGGAATGTTATAGCTTGCAAAATATGCGGGCCGTTCCCGGTATAAAACGCAGTTGTTTGAAAGGTTTGGTGCAAAATGAAGACAATATTCGGAAAATTATTCTTGGTGTTAGTATTCTGTTTTTCGATCGTAGGCATAAGCTTCGCGGTGGACAATACATCGCCGGCAGAATTACAAGAATCCGCTATCGGTATCAATCTTACCTATCTCGGCTTTCATGTAAACAATATGCCACTTGAAATCCGCAATATCCCGAACCACAGGGACGATACCGGGTATGAGCGAAATCAAGGTCCGATCGAACAAAAGGAATATGACATAAATTACAAGATCGATTTGTCGTTTATGTGCGTAAACGAGTGGCCGAGAGTCAAATTGAATATCGGCGCCGATTGGATGATATTGCCCTGGATAGGCATGAATGAGGCCGAGAGAAACTATATGAACAGTCCAGGGTCTGATACGCGTGGCGAGGGAGCGGCGTTGACTTATGTCGATTTAAGACAGGTCGGCGTTATTCCATCTACTGGTTATCCTTTCGTGGATCTTTTCCTAAATTGGACACCCAGGGTTACACTTGAAGTCGCTCCATTCGATGGGCCGTTTGATAATTTGTGGCTCGGCGTAAGCGGAAGTTATTGTGCATATGTTGCACAGTCCGGTTGGGACCGCAACAATGACAGCGAGGTACGGAAAAATTATGTCCTAATGCATACATTCCCAGTTAGAACATACGCCACAATGATGTTCGGCGAGAAAAAGACAAGCGCCCTAACACTTGGATTGGAGTTTGAACCTGGATCAAAAACCGACATGGGTGAACAGGCAGACATCGCATTCTCCAGCCCAACATTCTTCCTTGGATACTCACACTACTTCAAATAGTTTTGGTTATCCTTTGAAGAGACACCCCCGTGCAAAGTTGCACGGGGCTTTTATTTTATGTAAAAAAGCTTTGCTGAGGCACGGAGCCACGCAAAGCTTTTTATTTTTGTTCCGAATGTTGATTCGGTTTGCCACAAGATGTCATGTGCATATTGTAGAGAATACTGACAATCATCAAACTACAATACGGACATTGAATGCAACATGGTGAGGGATGTAGATCTTCCCGTCGCACTTCACCACTGTGGCATGCGCAATGGCAGACTTGATCATATTCGGAGAGATCCGGAGCTTTTCCTTCTTGAGATGCTTTCATAGGCACCTCCTTTCTGTATTAAATAGTACTACTAATATAAAATCGAGTCAAGAGAAAAGACAAAACTCGGTAAATACATCCCCGTCTAATCCTTCATCTCTATGTCGGTTATGATTTTACTATTATCTTCATGTTTAGTGTCTCCTGTAGGATACATCTGATGGTGTTTTTCTCTCCTCTTCAAGGAAGAATATGCAATCAATCCACTCCAAAGAGTCAAAGCTGTGATAAACAACAAGACTTTCAAGATATCTCCAGCGCCCGTATAAGGGATCTGGCTCAAGTAAACAGATGATACTAGAGGATTAGTCTCGGAATATGCAAGTACCTGACCAACATTTACAGAACATGTTCTTGTAATACTCTGTCCATTTGAAGTTATTGTTAATGTAGCGTTTTTTGTTCCACCATAAGAATAGACCTTGGGTACATACTGGCTATTACTTGAAAGATTTTCATCTCCATACCAATAATAGGTAAAAAATCCATTTCCACCCATAGCAGTTGCTGTCCAGGTAACTGTACTTCCTATAGAAGTATTTGATACCCCAGCAGAACAAGAACCGGAGAGGGCTTCGTTGTATGAATAGTTATAATTATAATTGTAAGGATAGTAGTAAGTATTATAACCACCGCCATAGTAATAATTATAATCTTGAACTTGATATACATTTCCGTAACAATTTGCAGTAGCAGATTGTGTACCAGAAGTCACCGTCACGCTAGCATTTTTACTACCGACATTCGAATAGTTTTTTGAAATAGCCTGTGAACTACCAGAAAGTCCATCAGTACCTGACCATGAGTATGTATAATTACCACTTCCGCCCGAAGCATTTGCGGACCAATTTATAGTATTACCAATTTGAACACTGCTTGGGTTTGCAGAACAAGAAATGTATAGAGGATTTGGAGTTGGTGGTGGAGGAGGTACATCCGTACAAAACTGTCCTTGAGCTGAAGGTATTGAATTGAAGGATCTACCGTCGGTACCAAATATAATTCCTTTAAATAACCTACTTGTACCGACATTTCCGGAATCATAAAGGGCGTCTACTTGAGTAAGACAAGGAGCAAGAGGAGTCACGACAGTACGAGAAGAGTGCGGTGCAACTATTATTGTACCGCTATTATTAAATTGTCTTTGAGTATCAAAGGTTACATTGTCGTAAACTTTGAAAGACCAGACAACCGCAGGCAACTGACATCCGGTATTGTTTGTAATAGTCGTCTCTGCTTGTGAACTATTTATTTTATTGAAAGATACGGTAATAGTGCCACTCTGAAAAGCGCTGACTGCCTCATCTGCAGACAAAGTACCGTTGGCACAAGTGCCATTTGAATTATTTTGATAATTTGAACCGTTAGAGTTTGAATTAGAATATGAACTTGTATTTGTATTTGTCCAACCGGCTGTGGCTACTTGAGAACTTCCTCCGCCCCAATTGGTTAAGTCACCGAAAAAATTACTGCCAGCATTCCATACATCACCACCAAAAGACCCGACTTGGGTGACTACTTGCCCAGCACCATTCCAAACATCGCCTCCCCATGAGCCGACTTGAGTGATGGCCTGACCAGAACCCTTCCAGACATCGCCTCCCCAGTTACCAACTTGGGTTGCTACCTGCCCAGCACCATTCCAAACATCGCCTCCCCATGAGCCGACTTGAGTGATGGCCTGACCAGAACCCTTCCAGACATCGCCAGCAATATTACTGCCAGCATTCCAGACATCACCAGTCGTCTGGCCGACTTGCGTAAGTACTTGTCCGCCACCTTTCCAAACATCGCCTGCAACATCAGCAACACCTTGTGCTACATCTCCGGCACCATTTGTTATATCGCCCCAAAGATCACCAAAAAAGTTCCCTGCATGAGCATATGAAGGAGTGAGAAACACAAAAGACGCAAAGATGGAGACAATTCCCAAGAACAAAGCGTGTTTATTTGTATTTATAAAATTTTCCATAGATTTCTATTATTTATGATTTCCCCATAATTATATAGTATATGAATATAAAAGTCAAGCTCATAATGAATTTCATTGATATATTCCTATAAAAACCTAGTAAATAAGGCGTAAAAAGGTTTAAGAGAAAAAATACCTACAAAAGATATAAAGAACATCGACGGATTTTTAATAACAAACCTACTATTTGGCTGAAAGTGGATGTTTACTTACAAACTCAGCTTCTAAGACATATCTATCAGATTTTGCACCAAAAGTATTACAAGTTACGAGAGTAAGTCTGTGAACCTTTGTATCAAATGTCACCAACGCTTTATCTGCCCCTTCCATCTTTAATGAAGAAACTTTAAAAATAAATTCATTTTTGTCTGAGTCAATATAAATCAGATCACCCGTTTTTAGATCTCTAAGATTATTAAATGTCTTATACGCTTGATTATTCACTACCGCAAGGCGTGAATTATGTCCAAAGATAAAAATATTTCCATAACCTAGAAGTCCAGACCCTGGGTATCTTACCGCTCCTCTTGCCAAAAAACTATCCAGGACTTCTGTACTTGTACTTTGCGGATTATAAACTTGAGCATCGACATCAATTACGGGAATTCTTATAGAAAGTGGGACTTCTGCATTTTCCCTATTAAGAATTTCTTTCGCAGGGTATCTTCCAAACGTCATCTTGAGTTCATCTGGAACCCAACCAAACATATATAAGAAGCCAAAAGTAATAAAACAAACAATAAAAAAGTCTAGTAAAAATGGCCATTTTCTATGCTTTATGAAATTTATAGGGTTTTCCTTTTTTAATGTTTCAATTATCATAATATTTGATCCTATTTTACTCGCTTGACAAAAAAAGTCAATAGGGGTATAATGCACTGGAATAAGTTTAGCAGTTCTCTCTCCCAAACTTTAATAGGTTAATTATAACATTATTATGATAAATACAATCTGGACAAAAATGAAAGAGTCTTTTTACACTGCATTTACAGCGATAGTGCTTATTCTTGTTATCGTCTTGTTGGTGTGGGTACCTCTTAAACTTATACCAAAACTCTTTTCAAGTGGCTCAAATTATATAGCCACCTCCCTTACATCAACTTTTATACCAAATCAAGCGACAAGCACTGAAACAAAACAGAGTGGTACAACAAATGTCTACAATACATACAACAGTTACAACTATGCGACGTCTTCTGCTTCAGCAAACAAATCCATAGTAAATATAAGTGGCAAACCGGATCTCGCGGTAAAGCTTATTGCTGTCGGAGTAATAGACAGATATACAAAACAATTTAGCCAAACCCAATACACAAATACCACAGATGAAATCGGCATTAAATTCGAAATCGTAAATATTGGAGATAGTGCTTCTGGAGTATGGTCTTTCAAGGCTACCCTTCCTTCCATGACAACTCCAAATTATCAATCCGATAATCAAGTTTCTCTAAATCCTGGGGATCGAGTACAATATGTTCTAGGTTTCGATAACCCAACAAATACAGGAGCAAACAGTGTATATATAACAATAAATCCACTTAACTATTCGACTGATTCAAACACAAGTAATAACTTTTTGACTATACCAATATCGGTAATTGGTTCGACAAATTATAATTATACAAACACTAATTACCCTTATGGGATAGTGCCTGGTAATGGTTATACATACAACTACGGATACAATAATGGTGCAAACACTTATAACTACAATGGCGGAACAACATATACTTGGACATCTCTTTCGGGGAGTTGCCAAGCAAGCCCTGCGACAGCATACACGGGCCAAGCAGTAGTCTGGACTGCTAGTGCAAATGGCGGTAATGGATACTATTCATATTCTTGGAATGGAACTGATGCCTTGTTTAGTACAGATAAAAGTCCAACAAAAACATACTCTACTGCTGGTACAAAGACAGCTTCTGTCACTATTACTTCAAATGGCACAAATATTACAAAACAATGTGGTAGCGTAAATATAATCGATAATGTAAATATTATCGGCGGAAATACCGATATCCACGGATGTCTTGGAAGCGCTGGATATTCTTGGTGTGAAATAAGAAATAAATGCTTGAGAACTTGGGAAGAAAGTTGTTCGTACAACAATGTTTCCGGCGCAGACTTGTCAATCAGTCTTATCGGAGTAGGGACAATAGACTCATACGGACAGTTTGTTTCTGCTAGCCAGGTTGGAAGAGGTGGAAATGCAGCGATAAAAGTGAGAGTGACAAATATCGGCGCTTCATATTCAGGCACTTGGAGCATAACAGGCAGTATGTCTCCTTCCCTTGCCGGCTACACATACAGACAAGACAATCAGTCATCTTTGACCTCTGGTGCAAGCGCAGACTATACAATAATATTTGGCAATCCGCAGATTACCGGCACAAATTCATTTAGTGTTCAAATAACACCAAATACAAACGATACAAATAGTGCTAACAATTCTGTAAGTGCGACGATACAGGTTTACTAATTAAATTAAATACAAAAGGCGGGGCGCTTCGCGCCCCGCCTTTTGTATTTAAAAAACGCCAATTAAAGTCTTAATACCTAACAAGATTAATACGGAAGCTAAGACCTTAAAAGTCACGCCTACCAGATTCTTTCTTTGTAAAAGAGGGCGAAATTTGAAGAATATAAAGGCTAAGACAAAAGTTATTATCAGCCAAGCTAGCTCAAAGAAAAATAGAAACAAAAACTTACCATCGGTTAATATTTGATCCAACGAAAGTGCCTTGGGAATACCGACAGTTATCCAGAATATCCAGTAACCACTGTTAAGAGCTGTCAAAAGTATAATCTTTGGAAAAGATAAAATCTGTTTGGCTTCAATATTAATCTCCCTTATTCTCCAAACACTAGAGGCAAGCCAGAAAAGTACTAAGGCACCACCAATTGAAATAATTTGAATGACTATTTTTGAAAGACCCAAAGTGTATAAGACATAAAGGGCTATAATGGCTCCTATGGTCTCTGCAATTAGTGCCCAGATAATCACCCTACATCCTTTAATAAAGCCGTCACTAAGAATTTCGGTAAAAGTACCGGTCAGTATTGGACCAGGAACTGCTCCGCCAACTAAACCTAAAAGAAAAGCCTCAATAAGTAACTCCATAACAAGATGATATCAAATAAAAAATAAGAAGTCTAAGTAGTCAACGAACGAATACCAGTATTTTTCTGTGTCCGCAGGCAAGCTTGCATGGTGCGATGTGGTGTAATTTTGCGGAGTGTATTCACGGAGCAAAAGTATACCACAGCGCAAGCCGCCGAGGATTAGGAAATTTTCCGGCTGGGGAAAATTTCCGCACAGAAAAATACTGGTATGAGTGGACTAAATATCTATGTTAGCCAACTTCGCATTTGACTGTATAAACGCCTTTCTAGCGGGGACATCGGTGCCCATAAGCATATCAAAGATTTTGTCGGCTTCGGCGGCATCATTTACAGAAACTCTTTTCATCATACGTTTTGTCGGATCCATGGTCGTCTCCCAGAGCTCTTCGGCATTCATTTCTCCAAGACCCTTATATCTTTGGACATGGACTTTTGCACTTTTCTTCCCTTCTGTTTCAACCTCCGCTTCCGCGGGAGCTTCTTCCGCGCTTTCAACTTCCTCAACTTCCGTATCAGAGATTTTTGATTTCTTGAAGAAAAATGTTTTTTCCTCTTCTGTGTAAAAATAATGCACTTCTTTTCCAACTTTCACTTTATAAAGCGGTGGCTGGGCAATGCAAATATATCCTCCGTCTATAAGCGGTTTAAAATATCTGTAAAAGAGTGTGAGAAGCAAGGTGCGAATATGCGCTCCGTCTACATCGGCATCTGTGGCGATGATTATCTTGTGATATCTCAACTTTTCAATATCAAAAGTATCACCGATAGCCGTACCGAGTGCAACGACAAGGTTTTTAATCTGCTCTGATCCGAGCATTCTATCAAGTCTTGCTCTTTCAATATTCAAAATCTTTCCTCGCAAAGGCAAGATGGCTTGGGTGCGTCTGTCGCGTCCCATTTTGGCCGTGCCTCCTGCAGAATCTCCCTCAACAATAAATATTTCAGATTCGGAAGCTTCCTTACTCTGACAGTCTGCGAGCTTCCCTGGCAAAGTCATACCCTCAAGAGCACCTTTTCTCAATATAGAATCCTTGGCGGCTTTGGCAGCTTTTCTGGCTTTTAGGGCAAGAATAACCTTGGAAATGATGGATCTCGCATCATCTGGGTTTTCCTCAAGAAACATGTTAAATGCGTCGCCAAAGACCTCCTCCACAGCCCCCCTAGCCTCCACAGAGCCGAGTTTGGCCTTTGTCTGACCCTCAAACTGAATATTGCGTATCTTTACAGAAATGACAGCCGTAAGCCCCTCAAGCGCGTCGTCTCCGGTAAAATTGTCTTCGCTATCTTTTACCAGATTATTCTTCTTGGCATAGGCATTCAACGCTCTTGTAAGTGCGGCTTTGAAACCTGTGATATGTGTTCCGCCCTCCGGATTGTAAATGTTGTTGGCAAAAGCCATTATTCTCGCAGAGATGTCGTCTACATATTGCAAAGAAACTTCTACCGATTCCACACCCTCGGATTTTTTCTCAATATAAAAAACATTTTTGTGAATCGGCTTTTGAAATTGATTGTAAAATTTGACAAGCGATAAAAGCCCGCCTTCAAAGCAAAATGATTGAGATGGAGCTTCTAAACCAAGCTCGGCAAAATAAAACATTTCTTTATTGCTCTCAATCTTCTCAGTGAGTCCTCTTGCATCTATGGCAGTGATTCTCAAACCTTTTACAAGATATGCTTGCTGGCGCATATGAGAAACAACTCTGCTAAAATCAAATACTATCCCTTCTTTGAAAATCTCAGGATCTGGCTCAAAATTGACTACCGTTCCGTGATTGTCCGATTTGCCGATTTTTTTGACAGGAGCTTTTACTTTTCCTTTTGAATATTCTTGCATGTAGGCATAACCGTCTTTGTGCACGATTACTTTCATATAAACAGAGAGGGCGTTTACAACAGATGCTCCGACTCCATGAAGCCCACCGGAAACTTTGTATCCTGTATCTTCTCCACCGAATTTTCCTCCGGCATGAAGGACTGTCATGATAGTTTCAAGTGCAGAAACTTTTGTCTGTTTGTGAATATCTACGGGAATACCTCGGCCATTGTCTGTAATTCTCACTCTATTGTTTGGTAGAAGTGCAACTTCAATGTGATCAGAAAAGCCGCCCATCGCTTCGTCACGAGAGTTGTCAAAGATCTCTGTTATAAGGTGATGAAGCCCATCGGGGCCAGTGGTACCGATATACATTCCGGGGCGCTTTCTGACCGGCTCCAAACCCTCAAGAACCTGTATAGAACTTGCATCATAATGACCTTCTTTTTTGACTTTCTCGTCTTTGTTTTTTGACATAAAATTAAAACAGCTATAGGCTTTTTACCTCTCAATTATAGCATATTTTGAAGCAAAAATGAAAGGAAAAACTACCACAAAATAGGCATAAAAATGTGGATATTTTGTCATGTTGACACACAGGCACTGATATAGTAGTATTGCACACTGGACTAAACAACAGAAGAAAGGAGTCCATCATGGTTGCGACTGATGATAAGACGAACGAGTTCATTGAGGGTGTATATCAAATGGTTATGATAACCAAGAAAAATGGGGGTAAGAGTGCATGGGCAGTCAACAGTTTAGTGTTAGCCGACCTCGCACAAAGATGCGACATTGATGCCTTTACCGCCAACACGATACTGTATCGTATGTGGTATCAGAACGCGTCTCCTACCTAATTTGTGTGAATATTGTCCACCGCCGAACCAAGTGTTCGGCGGTATTTTTTTGTTTTAAAAACTCGTTGAAGTCGTATCTTTAAAACTCTAGACTTATCTCACCTGCCAGCCTTTTTGAGAATTTAATTCTGAAGTGATTTTCTCCATTATCTTATTTACTTCGTCATCCGTAAGTGTCCTTTCATAAGACTGAAATACTAATCTATAAGCATAGGATATCTTGCTCGTGCCGTCCGGAAACTTCTTGGTAAATACATCAAAGAGTTTATTTTTGACCATCAATATACCTGCCCATTTTTCTATAATTTCAAAGACCTCCTTCGGTTTTGTGCCTTCAGGAGTAAACACGGCGACATCTCGCACCATAAATGGATACTGCGATATTTTACTGAATCTCATATCTTTACTTTCAATACCGGTAAAATCATATTCTTTTGCTTCTGGTAAATCTCTTATCGCATCAGAAAAATCTACTTCTATCACCACTTCTTCTTTTCCTCTATTCAATACAAGACCGGTCTTTTCTTCTATAGATTTTATCGCAATATCCAAAGTTTCAATTTCTTTTGGCTTTTTCACTCCAGAAGAATTCTTCGCACCTATAGCAAAATGGTCAAACTCCCCTTTCTTTGTAAAGATATGTCCGAATTCAAAAATCTTTATCTGCGACATATCGATAAAGTCAGAATATCTGGCGTTGAATTCTAAAGCTTCTTTTAATCCATCCGAAAGATTGGTCCTCAAGAATCTTTTTTCCGGAGACATAGTATTCGCCAATTCAACCTCGCCTTTTTCTCTAAATGTATAATTTATGATTTCGGAAAAACCAAGAGAGACAAGAACTTTTCTGACTTCTGTTTTATAGAAATACGCTTTATCTGAAATCGTCTTCCCAGAATTATTTGATATTTTTACATCTTTTATTTTGTCATATCCATAAATTCTACCGATTTCTTCTGCCAGATCTTCTTTGATTCTCAAGTCTAACCTCTCATCCGGCACAGTAATGACAAATCTCTCTGTGTTTTCCGCCATTCTTCTATAGCCGACAATATTTTTGAATCTATCCGATTTATTCAAATCTTCAATAACTACTTTGCCAAATAGGCCTGTAGCATGGATTATCTTCCCATCTCCAAGATATAAACCGCAATGATCCACGCCTTCTGGCACTTTTGTACCTGGCAAAAATTCTTTTGTCTCATAATGTATTTTGCCCTCTTTTGTGTTAGAAAATACTTCATCCCCCAGTCTCAAATCTTTTTCTGAAATCGGCTTACCGAAAACATATTGATCTATAGATGTCCTTGGTATCCCCACGCCAGTTTCTCGGAAAAGGTAGCAAATGAACCCTGAACAATCAAAAGTCCTCGGCGCATCATAGGAAACACTTGCTCCGTATTTGTACGGTATTCCCACAAAAGTCGGTGCCATCTTCAACACCTCATCTATCGGCTTCACTTTTTTATATTCAAATCCAAATCTGTCAAAAATCTTTGCGATTTCTTTGTCACTTATTTTTACACCGATAATATCACTTGCTTCTTCAGCAGAAATTCCGAGCTTGTATTTTCCGGCAGGTCGCGGATAATTGTCCACGACTTCGCCGACTTTTGTATCTTTTGTGCCGGCAATTTCAACAATCAATTTTGTAAGAATATCCATAGCTTCTCCGCATAATTCAGGGGTCAAATCATTTTCATATCTCTTTGAGGCGTCAGTTTGAATTTTAAATTTTTGGGATGTCTTTCTTATAAGAGTTGGTGCAAAATTGGCAGATTCCAATACAACATTTGTCGTATTTTCATCAAGCTCTGCAAATGTTCCTCCTTTTACTCCGGCAATAGCAAGAGGATTTTTACCATCGGTGATAAGAAGAACACTTTCGTCCAATTCAATATCTTTTTTGTCTAAAGTGACTATCTTGTCGCCCTTTTTTGCATTTTGCACGGATATAATGACTTCCCCGCTTTTCGCCAATTTATCAGCATCAAAAGCATGCATCGGCTGGCCGAGCTCAAGCATAAGAAAGTTTGTGGCATCGACAATATTATTTATTGACCTTTGACCGAGAATTTCAAGTTTTTCCGCAAGCCACTTCGGCGATGGACCGACTTTGACATTTTCCACAATTCTTCCGGTATATCTTCTACACAATTTCCCGTCTACAATATTTACCTTAAGCTTTCTCTCACTTGGAAGCCTGGCTTCCAAGTTAGCAAATTCCCTTGAATATTGAGATACTTTTATATCGGCAAGAACGCCGGCTTCTCTAGCGATTCCTCTATGGCAAAGCAAATGATGATTCAAATTTGGCGTAGTTTTTGCATCAAGTACAAAATCACCTCCAGCTTTTTCAATACTCTCTATCTCCACCGAATTCATAGTCAAAAGCTCTGCAAATTTTCCAACCTTTAGCGCTTTGCCTCCCAAGAATTCATTTAACCATTTATATGATACTTTCATTTTAAAATTGATTAACTAATCTCAAATCTCCGGAATAAAGCAACCTAATATCATCAATGCCGTATTTGAGCATCGCTATTCTATCCACACCCATACCGAAGGCAAAACCGGTAAATTCATTTGGATTTATTCCGATAATATTCAACACTTTTGGATGAACAGCCCCGGCTCCCATTATCTCTATCCAACCGGTGCCTTTGCAAACTGGACAACTTCCTTCACCTTTACATTTGAAACAAGAGACGTCTATTTCTACACCCGGTTCAACAAAAGGGAAAAAACTTGGACGAAATCTCACCTCAACATCTTTCTTAAAGAATTTATCAAAAAAGATATTCAGAGTTGACTTGAGATCAGCAAGAGAAATCTTTTTATCTACCAGTAATCCTTCTATCTGATGAAATTGTGCTTCATGACCCGCATCTGTCGCTTCATTTCTATAAACTTTACCCGGACAAATAATAGCAAGTGGCGGTTTATTGTCTTCCATATAGTGAATCTGCATTGCACTCGTCTGAGGTCTCAAAAGCTTGTTTTCAACACCAGGTATATTTTTATTTGGTTTAAGCCAAAAAGTATCCTGCATATCGCGAGCTGGATGATCTTTGGGAAAATTCAAGGCATCAAAGTTATAATATTCTGTTTCAAGTTCTGGACCATCGGTTAATACAAAACCCATATCGGAAAAAATCTTAACCATATCATTAAATACTAAGGTTATCGGATGTAGATGTCCTCTATTTTCCTCTGGTTTTTGCATATTGATAAATTATACAGTAAAAGGCACATATTTCAACACAAAAATGATTGAAATCTGCCACTTTTTCTGATATTATAATATTGATGAAAACGATAGAGGTAATCAACCTTGTATTTCTGTTTATATCTCTTTATTTTGAGGTCTTTTTGCTCATTCTGTATATCAGACATAGAAGAGAAATAAAATCAGAGACTTCGCCGTCACAAGCACTCGGTAGCGAAACCTTGTATACAAGTGTAATTGTCCCTTGCTTCAATGAGGAAGAAACTGTAGACGGCACAATAGATTCCTTACTTGCTCTAGATTATCCAAAAGATAAACTTGAGATTTTAATAATAGATGACGGCAGTACAGACGGCACATGGAAACATATACAGAAGTACAAAAAGAATCCGCAAATTAGAATTTATAAAAAAATAAACGGTGGTAAACATACAGCTCTGAATTTTGGTATTACAAAAACGAAAGGTGAGATAATCGGCTGTCTTGATGCAGATTCTTTTGTGGAAAAGTCCGCACTTATGAATATGATGGCTTATTTCAAAGATAAGAAAACTATGGCAGTCACCCCATCCGTAAGGGTCTTCAATCCAAGAAATTTGCTTCAGAGAATGCAGTGGTCTGAATACACCCTCGGCATTTTGATAGCGAAGCTCTTTTCTTATGCAGATGCCGTGCTTGTCATGCCGGGACCATTTTCTATGTTTAGGAAAAATGTATTTAAAATGGTCGGCAATTATAAAAAAGCACATCAGACGGAAGATATGGAAATCACTTTGAGGTTGCATAGGAGAAATCTAAAAATCAGGAATTCCCATAAATCTATAGTCTATACCACAGCACCCAAAACCATTAAGACTTTGTACAAACAAAGATTAAGGTGGAATTTCGGCTTTATCAAAAATGCTGTGGATTACAAAGAAATGTTCTTCAATAAAAAATACGGCAATTATGGCATGTTTGTCTTGCCTTTCTCATTTATAATTGCTTACTCAGTGCTTATCGCGGTATTCAATATAGGCAAATCTGTATTCTCCGGAGCACATGATACCTTCTTGAGAATAAGTGGTTTGGGTCTTGATTTCACCGCAACGGCTTTTGATCCTTTTTCGATAAAGACAAGTACATCTGTCTTGATGGTCATTTCATTGCTCTTAATATCACTTATACTCATCTTGGTTGCCGTAAAAATAGCCACAGGAAAATTGCGATTTAAAAAAGAAATATTTTATTTTGTATTCTTATACGGTTTTATATCGCCTATTTGGATGACATCCGCAATCTACAAGGCCGCTTTATCAAGACAGGTTAAGTGGAGGTAAAAAATACTTGTCCCATTATAAATACGAACAAATATAATATGATAAATAATATTTTAGTTAAAAGATATTTAGTAGAAGCAGATAAAAATTTATTAGCTTAAAATTTATAATTGGGATGAAGAAAACTGACTGGAAAATATATCTATATGCATTTATTATCACACTTGCGATATTCATTACCGCCATATCTTTAAGTAACTATATTGATAATAAAAAAACCGCGCAGATCAAATCTATGGGAGAAAAGATATCTCTCGATGTCTTGTCTTCTGAAACTCAATTCGCCCTCCTTGAAGGAGCTGCCTGCAAAAATGTCGCTGATTCTGAATTCTCAAAAGAGATGAACAGTATTGCCGAAAAGCTCTCTTATATGGAAGACCAGATGAGCCAGAACGATCCGGAATTATTATATTTAAAAAAGTACTACTCCCTACTTGAAATCAAAGATTATCTACTTATGGAAAAAATCGCCGACAAATGCGATATCAAACCGGTTTCTTTGATATATTTTTATACAAATGACTGTTCGGATTGCAGGAAACAAGGCTATGTACTTACATATCTTCGAGAGAATTATCCTAAGCTCAGGGTGTATTCTTTTGACTATGATCTCGACAGCCCAGCAGTGAAAACCCTTGCCTCAATATATAAAGTAAAATCAGACTTCCCTGTTATTATAGTTAAAGGTAAGGCATTTACTGGTTTTCAAGAGAAAGATGCTTTGGAGAAGCTCATACCGGAACTTAAAGAGACAGCGACAAGCACAGCGACTACGACTAAGAAATAAAGACTCCCTCGCATCACCATTTTTCTGTGCGGAGAATTTCCCAGCGGAAATTCTCCTAATCCTCGGCGGTTTCCGTCGTGGTATACTTTTGCTCCGTGAATACACTCCGCAAAATTACACCACACCGTACCGGCAAACTCGCCTGCGGACACAGAAAAGTGGTGATACTCGGTCGTAGACTTGCAGATACCGAGAAGTGTTCTGGTTTTACTTGGGGTTCTCAGCAGTGATGAAAAATAGTGATACTCGCCCGCTTACAGCAAAAGAAACATAAAAAAGCCCTCTCGGGTTTATTTATTGAGCCACCTCCCAGATTTGAACTGGGGACCTTCGCTTTACAAAAGCGCTGCTCTACCAACTGAGCTAAGGTGGCCTATATCAATTTATTCAAAATTGATCGGCCGAACATTTTATCAGAATAAAATGTTTTAGGCTTATGACCTACCGAGAAATATAGCAAAAAATAAAGAAAATTACAAACTACTCCTTACTCTTCAGTGAATTCTTGTAATCTGAAACATTTTTCAAGAAAAAAGATACTGAGCCTTTTTTACTAGAATCGGGCTTGTAAGATACGGTCTTCAAGAAAAATTTTGGTTGTTTACTATCAAATTTTCTCTTTAATATAATAGTCTCTCTTTTTATAAATTCCGCTATTAACACTACGAGCCTGTGAAAATTCTTGAATTTTATCTTTGAAATAACATGTCGCGTCTTTCCAACTAATTCATGACAGTAATCATCCCCCCTGCAGATAACTTGTGAGAGTACATGTTTTCTATCATAATAAATCTCAAGCGACTTAATCGTTATAAATCCGACTAAAAGTATCAGGGAGATATAAAATAAAGCAATTGCCATAATTATTTACTGACATTGAACCTCACGAACCTAGCTATTTCTATTTTCTCACCAAATTTTTGAATGGCATTCTGAATAAGACTTGTAATAGTAACGCTTGGATCTTTTATGTAATCCTGTTCAAGTAAAATCCTCTCTTTGAAAAATGCATCCAGTTTGCCTTGCAAGATTTTCTCTTTCATGTTTTCTGGCTTACCTTTCACTTCATCGAGAAAAGCACTAAGGACTTTCTGTTTTTCCTCCTCGGAAATATCTTCCTTTCTCAAATACACAGGATTTGTGGCAGCTATTTGCATAGCTATCTCATAAGCAAGTTTCTGAAATTCTTCATTTTTAGATACGAAGTCTGTTTCACTACAGAGTTCTACCATAGCACCCACAGAGCCGACACCGTGTATATAAGCAGCGATTCTTCCGGCCTTGAGCGTCCTTTCGGATTTCTTGGCAGCAGCTTCGGCCCCTCTCTTCTTTAAAAGAATAACGGCCTTCCCCATATCTCCGCCTGCTTCTTCAAGCACTTTCCTACATTGCATCACAGATATGCCTGTCTTTTCTCTTAATTCTTTAATTTGTTCTGTTGTTATTGCCATATATATTTATATTATAAATTTTATTAAACGAAAAAACAAGCTTCGCTTTAAAAGTGGAACTGAATGGAAGAATCTTTTAAGCTTTCGCGACCTTACCATCCTTATAAGCTTTTATGATTTCTGAAACTATAAAAGCGATGCTTGAAACCGAAGAATCGTTTGCAACTATCGGGTGATCAACTATTTTAATATCACAATCTGTATTTGCTATTGCTATCACAGGTATTCCTGCCCTCTTCGCTTCCATAACGGCGTTTATCTCTTCTTTAGGATCAACAACAAAAAGCGCTTTTGGATTGTCCTTCAAACCGACAATTCCTGAGAACATTTTCTCGAGATTCGATATCTCTTTGTCTATAAGTGCTCTTTCTTTCTTTGTATATTTTGAAAGTTCTCCTTTTTCTTTTTGTTTTGTGAGATCTTCATATTTAGCAAGTCTCTTTTTTATTTCAACAAAATTTGTAATAGTTCCACCAATCCATCTTCCCGAAACATATGGCATATCGATAGACATTGCTCCTTCTTTGATAGCACCCTTGGCTTCACTCTTGCTTGAAGCAAAAAGGATTATCTTACCTGCCTTCGCAAGTGAAGTAACAAACTCAATAGCCTTATCAAGCATTTCATTGGTTTTTTCTAAGTCAATTATTTCAGTTTTATTCTTGGTACCAAATATAAAAGGTGCTGTGGAAGCATTTCTCTTTGATTTGGCATAGCCAAAATGGGCGCCTGCCTTAAACATCGCCTCGATTTTCTCGTTATTTGCTGTTTTCTTTTGTTCTATCATAAGTGGCAGAAAGTATATCAGAATATGGCTAAAATGCAACTGCCTGAAATTTTGTTAGGGGTGGCGAGCCTGCCCCTTTTGAAATGCCTTGGGAGCGCGACGGCGCGAGCACGAGGAATTTTCTAGCAAGAAAATATCCGTGCATTTCAAAAGGGGCAGGTCGACAGGACCCCGTGAAAATTTCAGGCAATATTATTCCGCGTCAGCTTCTGAATCCCCTGCCTGCGGTTTACAATCGTTTTTCACAATATAATCTACAACATCGACAAGCCCGTCGCCGGCAAAGATATTTTCAATATTGAACCAAGAGTGTTTGACTCTATGGTCCGTAACTCTATCCTGCAAAATATTGTAAGTGCGAATTTTCTCTGATCTATCTGCCGTACCAATCTGTTCTTTCCTGTCGCTTGCAAACTTTTTAGCCTCCTCTTCCTCTTTCAGTATTTCAAGCTTGGCAGTAAGAATGCCCATAGCTTTTTCTCTATTTTTCAACTGGCTTCTCTCTGCAGTAGAGCGGACATCTATACCTGTCGGTATATGGACTATCCTCACGGCTGTCTCAACCTTGTTTACATTTTGACCTCCAGCCCCACCAGACCTTGAAAATTCAACTTGAAGATCTGAAGACTTAATCTCTATCTTCGACTTCTTCCTAATCGGCAAAACGGCTACCGATGCGGTAGAGGTATGAACCCTTCCGGACTTTTCCGTATCTGGAACTCTCTGAACCCTATGAACTCCCGTTTCAAATCTCAAACCTTTATAGACATCTTTGCCACGAAGCTCAAATACAACTTCTTTATAGCCTCCGAGCGCACTTTTTGACTCACTTACTACGCTAAATGCCCAGTTTTTCAAAGTAGCTACTCTTTTATACATCTTTGCCAAATCTTCGGCAAAAATCGCCGCCTCTTCCCCACCCACTCCAGCACGGATTTCCATAATCGCTTCATTGGGAAACTTTTCTTCCTCTTCATCCCCTGCTATAATATTTTTCATCTGTTCGAGAAGATTATCTTTTTGAGATTTCAGATTCTTCAATTCTTCCTCAGCCAAAGCAAAAAGTGCTTGGTCTTTCTCGGCCATTTTCTTTATAGACTCTTCTTCATTTTCAAGCCGAGTGTATTCTTCGGCGAGAAATGTGGTCTTTTTATTTTTTCTGAATTCTTCTATTAAATCTGGCATGGTTTTATTTTAACACTTATCGGGAAAAGAAAAAATCCGAACTCGGAAAGAGCACGGATTTTTCTTTGACTTTGTTATTTTTTTGTAGATTTCTTCGCTGAAGATTTTGCAGTTCCTGCAGCTTTTCTTGCCTTGAATTTTTCAACTCTTCCGGCAGTATCTAGTACCTTTTCATTGCCAGTATAAAATGGGTGGCAATTGGCACAGATTTCTACATGTATTTCCTCTTTTGTGGAACCAAAATCATAAGTACCTCCGCATGCGCAGGTTGTCTTGGCTTTATCATTGTATTTTGGATGTATATCCTTTTTCATAGCTGTGTATAGTATCAGATTTCACAAAAAATGCAACTCCCCGTCTACAGCGAGCAAGCTTTTATTTTCCATTCAACACATCTATTTGTGCCTGGTATTTCGCAGCTAAGTTCATAACATCATCTCCATAGAAGGCATAGGCTTTCTTTGTGGCATTGGTCCAGCCTGCCAAATATCTCAAAGCTGCCAACCTTTCTGAAGCGAAGTCTCCATTTTTAGCGCCATTTTCTTTGGATAAAATAGCTGAAGCCATAAACGCATCAAGTGGGTTCCATGGGTCAGAAGGTCGCGCGGTGCCAAGTGCTTTTCTTATTTTATCCAAACCTGCATCATAATGCCAATTACCGTTTCCATCTTTTTTAAATCCTCCGTAAAGCACCCATGTGGAAGGGATAAACTGCGCTGGACCCATAGCTCCACCGTATCCATACCATGCTTTCTTTGAAACAGGGGCCTTATTTGGATCTATTCCAAGATTTCTACATATAGCCAGAAACGGCTCGGTATCTCTCGGCGCTTTCATATCCACAAGCCAATTGCCCGTACCGACATTTTGACCAAGGTTTGATTCTTCAGCAATTATACCGAGAATAAAAGCTGGCCTGATATTTGTTTTTGCACCGACGAAAGTCGCGTACTCAACAGCTTTTGGAAAAGAGATTTGTGCTGAACCTTGTAAAGAAAAAAGTTGATTTCTAATCTCTCCTGCTGTTAAAACTTTATCTTTTATGACCTTTTGATATCCAGCCTCAAGACCCTTGGACGCTTTTAATATATCACTCTTCTGTTTCTCCTGCTCTTGAATTCTCTTTTGCTGAAGCTCTTGAAGAGCTTTTAGCTCCATTTCATCATCTCGTTTACTTTCAAGATCTGCTTTTTCGTTGGCTGTCTTTTCCTTTGTATCTGTAATCTCGGTAAAAGATTTCTGCATTTCAGCTTTTATAGAATCAAATAAATCTAAATCCTCAAAAACTCCGGAGATGCTTTCTTTTGAAAGTAACGCCCCTATAATTGAAATAGAATCGATTTCTGAGGTCCTCCTGATTATCTCCGCCAGTGAATCTCTTTCCCTCTGCATCTTATCTGAAAGTTTATCGATAGTGGTCTGCTTATCTCCGATATTTTCAGTGAGTTCCTTTATGGCAATTTCTCTAGCTTTTATATCAAGTTTGTATTTTTTTATAGTTGCATCCAAGATAGCGATCTCTTTAGCCAAAGAGTCTGAACGGTTTTTCTGGTCATCTAATATCTTTTGTTGAGCTGCTATATCGGCTTCTATCTGATTAAGTTGGGCTTGAAGTTCAGCTTTTCTTGCTGCATTTTCTGTGATAGCAACAGCACTCTGTGCAAAAATAGTCTTGGTAGTTCCCCCAAAAGTAAAAAAGACTATTATCAAAAAATAAATGAACGATTTTTTAATCATAAATCAAAAGGCGACAAATGCCTCCCATCTATTAATTTTATCATATTAAAGACATAAAAGAAGAGCGGCGCCCTCCGGGCGCCGCTCTTCTTTTATGCTTAAGTTATTTTTTCTTCTCCTCTTTCTTTTCTTCTTTCTTCGGAGCTTCGGCACCTTCGGCAGGAGCTTCGCCTTCTTTGGCTTCCTTACCTTTCTTTTCAACTTCTATTGTAGAAAGATCTACTGGAGCCACTTCCACAACTTCTTCTTTTGGTTCATAGACAGAGGCGACAACATCTTCAAGCTTAGCCTTGATCTCTACACCTGCTGGGATTTTAATATCCTTAACTGTAACAACACTGTCAAAAGCGACGAGTGATGAAATATCAATCTCAATCTTATGTGGTAAATCTTTTGGCAAAGCTTCAATCTCTATTTCATGCATAACTTTGACAAGCACACCCGCCAAATCCTTGACTGCTGGAGCGACACCCACGAATTCTATCGGTACTTTAATCTCAAGTTTCTTGCCCTTTTCAATAACATAAAAATCAGCATGTCTTGGATTGTCGGTAACAGGATCCAAATCTACATCTTTTATCAAAACATCTACATCTATTCCCTCTCCAGAAAGGTGGAGAATCGTAGATTCACCAGCATCTTTTAGAGTTTTTTCAAAAATAGCATAAGGAAGCATGATGGAAGTGGATTTCTCCTTTTTTCCATAGAAAATAGCCGGCATTTTGCCTGCCTTTCTTATAGAAGCCAAACTAGCCTTCTCATCTCTCTTTTCAACATTCAATGTTAACATAGTTCAGACATTATACATGAAAAAGTCTTTTTAGCAAGACAGTTTTTAGGGTCTATAACTACAGAGTTATCTGTTCATTAACACCAAAGGCTTGTTTGACATACAAACCAGCTTTTATACTCTCTTGCCTAAGAATCACATCTTTAGTCTCAAAATTAGACATCTCTGTTGGTAAAACTATTTCGCATATTTTATCAGAACTAATATTCAAATTATACGTGCCTTTATTATATATTATCAACATATCTGTAAACTCTTCTTTGCATGCACATTTAAAGTGATCAAGAATATATCCCTTGTTCCGCATAGCTCCATCGACATATCTTCTCCCGTCAATTTTATAGGAATTATAAATAGTAGAAAATGTTATCGCTGTCTTTAAAACCGAAAAATAATCGTCATTAGTCTTGCAATATTCATTTAGTCTTAAATACTCAGCTTTGTCGGTACCAATATTGAATAAACGTACAAAAATCTTAGTCTTTGACGAAAGGACATTCTTAACATCTAAAGGTTTAAGATAGCGAATAGCATTTACTACTTTATCTGTATTAATCGGATTCCAGAATCTCCAAAAGTTAATAAATTTCCTATCATTTAAATCCTCGTAGTAAATACTTGTACCAAGCTTCGTCTGTTTAGATAAAAAATATGAAGCATTGGGTAAACCGGCAGACACTACAAAGATATTATCAAAGACTCCGGATAAACCGAGTTCTTCAAGTGCAATAACAGATGCTCCTCCAGCCACTCCAGCCATTACTCCACCATACAAAACCAGAGTAATCTTTTTGCCATCATTTATCGGAACACTTAGACCACGTCTATTAAGTATCGACTGTATCACAGGATGAAGCATGGTATAAATTCTTGTCAGTTTAAAAATTATTAAAAATCTTCAATTTCTCCGTCACAATTTCTTCCACAGCAGAAACTGCACCATCCATATATTTATAAGGCGCCACTTCGTTTGGCTTTTCGGCTAGCTCTTTTTCGAGGGTTTTTCTGAAAGCCGAGCGGATTTCTGTATTTATGTGCACTATCGCCATTCCGGATTTTATCGCTTCTTTTATTTCTTCGGCAGAATTTCCAGACGCGCCATGAAGCACCAGCGGAACACCCGCAACAGTATTTATCTCCCCTACTCTTTTTATATTCAATGCTGGATCTTTACCACCCTTTAGCATGCCGTGAATATTTCCCACCGCAGGAGCGAGCATATCTATGCCGGTATCTTTTACAAATTTTTGTGCGAGCTCCGGCGTGGTCAAAAATTCTTCGCTTATTCTCACCCCTTCCGGAATCTTGTCCAAAATCTGTGAGGCCTGCCCTATAAAGCCAAGTTCTGCTTCCACAAGCACATCTCGCCCGCATTTTTTGGCATACTCCACACATTCTTTTGTAAGCTTTACATTTTCTTCATAGCTCACATTTGCCGCATCAAAAATAACGGCATCATATCCAGCATCTATGCATTCTTTTACCCCCTCTACTGTATAAGTATGATCAGCATTTAGGAAAATCGGATAATTGTATTCTTCGCGCAAGCTCTTTACCAAAGCCACCGCTTGCTTCGTGCCGATGAATTTCCTCTCCCCTTCCGCAGTGCCAATAATCACCGGCAGATTTAATTTTCTCGCTGAATTAAAAATCCCTCGCAAAGTTTCAAGGTTTGAGATATTAAAATGACCGATTGCCACTCCATTTTCCTGTGCCTCTTTTACATATTCTCTAAGTGTTTTCATATTTATAATTTCCTTAATTCCTCTATCGCTTCTTTTATATCTCCACTCCCATAAATCGCCGAGCCGGAGACGAGCCTGTTTACACCGGCCTCTACGAGGTCATGAGCATTTTCCATTGTAACACCTCCATCTACGCTAATAATAGTGTCAGGGTAGGACTGCCTCAAGGTGCGTATTTTACCAAAGACTCTCTCATCAAAAAGTTGACCCTGATATCCGATCTCTCTAATACCCATAAACTGTACAAAATCTATAAGAGATCTACCTTCGGTATTTGGATCAAGATATTCAAAAATCTTTTCATTTGAGGTGTTTGAATTTAGAGCAATACCTATTTCAATGGTAAGTAGTGATTCTCCATACCAACCATACTTTACACGCAAATCTTTTATCAGATCTTTGATATGTGGTGCAGATTCAATATGTAAGACGATTCTTTTCGCTCCAGCGCGAATCCAGTCTTCAACGACATTTTCTGGATGAGCCACCATAAGATCTACCTCAAAATCAAGAGAATCCCAAAATGGAAAGCCCGCCTCCTCTTCGGTAATATTTCTAAAATCTCCATCGTGATCATTTGTATACGGCCAACATTTTGACGGAACAAATTTGCCATCACAAACATCTATCTGTACCATTTTAGTGAGACCATTTACAAGAGACATCTTATCCTGAAGATCTTCAAAAGATTCCGGTATTATTGCTGGTATTACATCTACCATTTTAATATTCCAAACTATTTCTTATCATCTTAGTGATAGTCTCTATTTTTTTTATTCTTCGAATATGCCTTTCTTTATTTGAAAAATTCATCTTGAGCCAAAGAGTAACTGCCTTTTTAGCGGCCGATAAGCGTATCATCCTCGCACCCAGAGAAAGAACATTTGAATCGTTGTGTCCACGACCAAGCTCAATCGCTGCCATTGCATCTTTCAAAATTCCACCTCTACCATAGAAAACTATTGCCCGAACATTTGGAAATCTGTTTGCTACAATTGCCTCACCCTGCCCAGAACCGCCGAGAATTATTCCGCGTATATGTTCTGGATTAAGAGAAACGGCTTTAGCCACAGGAGCGATAAAATCGGGATAATCATCTAGGTCATCATATCTGAAGGCTCCACAATCAACCACCTTGTATCCGAGTTTTTCTATAAAAGGTTTTAATTTTTCTTTCATCACAAAACCGGCATGATCTGTACCAATATAGACTTTCTTTATTATAGGTTCTGCCATAGCGGTATTATACTACTATTTTAAAGCAGATAAAAGAACCTTTTTTATAATTTGTGGATTTGCCGAACCCTTTGTGGCTTTTATGGTTTGCCCGATGAAGAATTGCAAAGATGCTTCCTTTCCGGCTTTATAATCTGCTACAACTTTGGGATTTTCCGTAATAAGCTTTTCGATAATTGCTTTTATAGGGCCTTCGTCGTTTGACTGTAGCATTCCCTCTTTTTTAGCGATTTCTTCTGGATTTCCGCCATCTTTTACTATTTTAAGAAGCAAATCCTTTGCGCTCCTTGAAGACAATGCACCTTCAGAAACCATCTGAATAATTTTTGCAAGACTTTTATCGTCCGGGTATTTCAAACTTTCATCTTTTGCAAGAAGCCCGACAAGGTCGGATGAAATATAATTTGAAGCAAGTTTAACCAAATCTTTATTTTCTCCAAAATCCTTTATGACTTTCTCAAAAAATTCTCCGAGTGCAAAGTTGTTTACATAAGCTTCCGCATCCTGTTCTTTTATTCCAAAGACTTTCAGATATCTTTCTCTCCTCTGCCACGGAAGCTCCGGCAATTCTCCTTTCATCTTTTTCAAATCAAAGACTTCAGAAACCATGAGTTTTGGTAAATCTGGATCTGGGAAATAACGATAGTCGTGCGAATCTTCTTTTATTCTCTGTGAATATGTTTGCTGTTTTGCATCATCCCAACCGCGTGTTTCCTGCACTATTTTTTCACCTCTTTCTAGTGCTGAAATATGCCTTTCCGTCTCATAAGCGATAGCCCTCTCCACTGCACGGAATGAGTTGAGATTTTTCACCTCCACTTTTGTACCGAGCTTGTCCTCGCAATCACTGACAGAAATATTCGCTTCCACTCTCATCTCACCTTTTTCCATATTTGCATCGCCGGCACCTAGATATTGTAAAAGCAATTGAAGCTCTTTGGCAAAATCCGATGCTTCTTTGCCAGAGTGAATCACCGGCTCTGTCACAAGCTCCATAAGTGGCACTCCTCCACGATTGAAATCTACAAGAGAAAAATCACCTTGGTCGTGCGAAGACTTCGCAGTATCTTCTTCCAAATGAATTCTTGTGAGTCGTACACCTTTTAAATAGCCACCGATAACAAGCGGATATTTGTATTGGCTTATCTGATAGCCCTTCGGAATATCGGGATAGAAATAATTTTTCCTGTCCCATTCGGTAAAGTCGGCGATTTCTGAACCACAAGCAAGCCCTACCTGTAAGACTTTCCTTATCGCTTCTTTATTCAAAACCGGCAAAGTACCAGGGTGTCCCATACACACCGGACAAACATTTACATTTGGTTTTTCTTCATCGGGGTCGTTTTTACACTGACAAAACATCTTTGTCTTTGTCTTGAGTTCGGCGTGAATTTCAAGCCCAACTGTTGTTCTATATTCGCATTTCTTTTCCATACTTAAGTATTATATATTAAAAGTATAAAACGATACATTCTTAATGTCACCTAAAGGTGAACCCTTTGCAAGATAATTTATCATACGGATAATACCGCCGTGAGTTACAATTAAGACTTTTCTGTCAGCATAGTTGTCTTTTATATCTTTCAGAAATCTACTAACTCTATCCTTGACTTCTAAAAAAGATTCCCCTTTCGGTTTAAAATCGTAGTCCATCAGTCTGTATTTCTCTTTTAATGCAGTGTCCCAGACAGTGCCGTTATTGATACCTGCGTCTACTTCGATTATTTCTTTGTAGAGAGTAATCGGAATATTAAACTTTTTGTTTATAGTCTCTGCTGTCTGTTTTGCACGAATCATCGAGGAAGAGCAGATATGATTTATATCGTCTGGTAAATTTAGAGAAACTTTTCGAGCTTGAACAAACCCCTCATCTGTAAGCGGTTCATCAATTCTTCCATTAAATTTATTTTCTTTATTGAGCTTTGTCTGTCCGTGTCTTATCACATATATTTCCATATCTATAATATATCACAAAAGCGGTTTTGTGTTAGGGGTGGCACCTTATGCTTTTTGAAAATCATTGCACAGGCTGGCGAGCCGAGCATAGCAAAAAGCCAGCAGGATTTTATGCGCGGTTTTCAAAAAGTATAAGGTACCAGGACCCCGTGCAAAACCGCCCTATTTCTCTGCCCTAAGAATCTTAATCAATTTATCCCCCAACTCTTTTATAGAATCATTATCGTAAACGGTAACGGTCAAAATATTTTTATTTAATTTTTCTATTTTCTTTTTTGCTGCAGAAAGCTTTTTGGCATCTACCAAATCAGTCTTTGTCAAAATCACAATCTCTTTCTTCTCCGCAAGCTCCTCACTATAATCTTTGAGCTCCTTTCTTATAACTTTATAATTCTTCACCAGAACTTCATCTTCAAGCGAAAGGCAGTGAAGCAAAATCTTTGTCCTTTTTATATGTCTAAGAAATTTATGACCCAAACCCCTACCCTCTGAAGCACCCTCTATAAGCCCAGGAATATCGGCAAGCACAAAACCACGCATTGCGCCAAGTGCCGGTTCAAGTGTTGTAAATTGATACGCTCCGACTTTGGAATGTGCATTTGTAAGCTCATTGAGTAAGCTTGATTTCCCTGCATTTGGAAGGCCGATAAAGCCAGCGTCTGCAACAAGCTCTACTTCTATTTCAAAATCCGCTTCTTCTCCCCTTTTGCCATCCGTCTGCTGTTCTGGAGAAACATTTGTGGAAGATTTGAAATATTCATTGCCAAGCCCGCCCTTTCCACCATTCAAAATTTTTATAATCTGCTCATCAGTATCAAGATTAAATTTCTCTCTTGTTTCCAAGTTTGTAATTACAGAGCCAATCGGTAAGTTTATAGTAAGATCATCGCCATCTCTGCCGTGCATACTATCTCTTTGCCCAGAAGCACCGTTTTGCGCCAAAAATTCTTTTGAGTTTTTATATCTTGCAAGTATGCCAATATCACGGACAGCTCTAATATAGATATCTCCGCCCTTTCCACCATTGCCACCGGAAGCACCAGCAAATTCGCGACCCTTTTCATGTCGCCAACGCACCACGCCATCTCCCCCATGACCTGCTTTAATATGAAGTTTTAATTCGTCTACAAATGCCATACGCTTAAATTATTTAATGACTTTAACATAAAAAGGGAGAAAAATACAGAAAAATATATTAAAACACGCCCTGACCGTACGAAAATGGTCAGGGCGTTTGTACATGATTTCTCGTGTACGTTTATTGAGAGAGTAGCCATGAGGGCAATTCATGAATTTCTGGGACAATTCCTTGCTCCAGTTTTTCATGGACGTTTTTCAGAGCCACTTTCTCCCTCGTGGTGAGAGGGCGGAGTCGGTGTTTAAACACCCACACCGCAGACGAATTACGGTCCTTGAGTTGCCATCCGCGCACAGACGGATGAATCGTTCCACCGTTGCTTTCAGCATCGAGGACGACGACGTGCAAAGTCTGACCAGTATCGTGGGAGGCTATCCCAAAATCATTAATCCGACCAGACGCCATCACAAACGCCAAGCGCCCCCGAAATTTTTCTGGATCGATATCCATTATAAACTTCGGCAACACTTCCACTTCACTCTCTTGCACTGCTGTAGCCATGCTATCTCCTTGTTATTTGGCCACTACTTACGAAAGAACAAATCCCGCCCTTTCTACACAGAAAGAAACGGAAGCGTCCATAATACCACCACAAAAAAGAGTGTCAAGGCAAAAAGTGGACTATTCGTAATACCGAAAATCGCCCCTATTTTTCCAAAGCCAACTGTGCCATTTTGATAGCACCTTCTTTGCTTTGTGCTCCAGCAAAAATTCCGCCATTTCTACAAAATACTATATCTTCCACACCAGTGATCTCTACCAGCTCTTCTCTCTTTTTGCCCCACCAGTTTTGAGGAAAGTTTTTCCTAACTCCGTGATCATAAGAATTTTTCTCGATATCCAGTGTCCCCACTCTCCAATATGGACCATCCTTTTCCGGTCTTATAACAAAAAGGGGTTCAGGATACTCCATCAATATACTTTTCGGCATATATGGGTTTTCCAATATTATTATCCTTTTATCCGAGGAATTTAAGTAAGCTTTTTCTACTATACATCTCGCCTCTTCTTCGTCTTTCTGTAATTTTATCTCCCTTTCTAAGACCTCCTTTGCAAAATCAACAGCTTTCATAAAGGCCTCATCTAGAGAGATTTTGTCTTTCCATGTCGGCGTAAGATCATAAATAAAATTGATAAGGGGGAATGGTTTTACACCTTTTATTTTGAAATCATATAAATCAACTTTCTCATCTTCAGCATCTATAAGCTGTATCAATCTCTCATCTAAGATTTTTGCTATTCTTTCGCTCCCGCAGACTTGCACACCGTATTTTTTCCATAGAAGGCCGATGGAAGAATATTTTATGCCGTTTGGTCTGGCTCCCGGGCCACCTTCTTGGTGGTGATCAAATCTATTTGTATCAGGATTGTGCTCAAAACCAATATCTATAACAAAATCTGCTTTTGAATACACTTCAGGATCTCTCGATCTTATAACTTTTATTCTCCCCTTGTAAATCATCGAAAGGACCGCGACAGAAAAGACATCGTCAGGGTGAAAATTACCACTATGAGTAGCTATTGTTACTTTTTTATTCCAAAACATTATTTTTTGAGTAAATCTTTTATTTCGGAAATCTCTCTATAAAGACCTTCAACTTTTTTATTGAGTTGTTGTATTTCACTTTCCTCGCCCTTTATCTCTGATTCTGTTTTCTCTTCGACTTTCTTCTCGTGCTTTATACCGGAAAGAATAATCCTATCTCCGATAGTAAGGGAAACAAAAAGCCCGGTCATAAGGAGAATGATAGATGTCCAGACAATAGTGTGTGGCTCATAGAAAAGCCAACCCAAAATACCTCCCTTTTCCATAAGAATATCTCCAGTGTGCCAAACCCCGCGCCAGAAAAGCACAAGAGACATACCACCGATAAAGCCATAAATAATAGACCTGTGGCTGAGTCTACCTCTCACCCTGTCTTCTAACCTATCAAAAAATCTAACTACTATTCTTATCATAAAATTTAATCTTCGCTTTTAATATAATGATTATACCCTTTTTTATTTATCTTTTCCATGACAATGTTTATATTTCTTCCCACTTCCACAAGGACATGGATCATTTCTTCCGACTTTATCTCCGGAACGAACTGGCGCAGCTATACTATCTGTCTTACCTTCCGCACCCGCGACCTTCATATGCTTTTGAGTTTCTTTCAGTTTTTCTTCTTCAGCTTGGAATGCTCCTGCTCCGACATGTGGTAGAAGTTTCAATACTTGCTCATTTATAGCTATTTGCATTTCTTTGAAAAGTCGCAAGCCGTCTTTCTTATATTCTACGAGAGGATCTCTCTGACCATAAGCGCGAAGATTCACGCTTCCACGCAAATAGTCCATCATTTCCAAATGATCCACCCAAAACATATCTATGGCCTGAAGCATTATCACTCTCATCACTCTGTAGAATTCCGCTTCGCCGAATTGTTTTATCTTTTCATTGATAATCTTCTCTGATTCTTCATCAGTTGCAATCTCTGCCAGCTTTTCTTTCACAGCATCAATACCTCCCACAAGAATTTTCCTTCTTCTTTCATAGACAGTCTTTCTCTGGAAATTCAAAACATCGTCATATTCCAAGACATGCTTTCTAGAATCAAAGTTAAAACCTTCGATTTTTTCTTGTGCATTTTCAAGCGATTTTGTGATGAGATAATTCTCAATCGGTTCGTCTTCGGGTATTCCAAATCTTCCCATCATTTTCTTCACGGTATCCGAAGCAAAAATTCTCATCAAAGAATCCTCCATCGATACGAAAAATTGGGTTGTACCGGGATCGCCCTGCCTTCCAGATCTCCCTCGAAGTTGATTATCTATTCTCCTCGCTTCATGTCTTTCCGTACCTATTACGTAAAGCCCACCGAGAGATTTTACTTTCTCATAAGTAGATTGATCAAACGGCACACCACCGAGCTTTATGTCCACACCTCTTCCTGCCATATTAGTAGCGACAGTTACCGCACCGAGTTTTCCTGCTTGTGCCACTATTTCACCTTCCTTTTCGTGATTTTTGGCATTCAATACATTGTGTGGAACCCCTTCTTTCTTCAAATATTCCGAAAGGACTTCATTTTTTTCTATTGAAACAGTTCCGATAAGCACTGGCTGACCAAGTCTATTCAGCTCTTTTACTTTTCTTGCAAGAGCCTTAAATTTTCCATTCTCTGTTTGAAAGATAAAGTCATTCAAATCTTTTCTATCAACTAATTTATTTGTCGGTACGGGAATAGTATCCATGTGATATACCTTGAAAAATTCTTCGGAAGAAGTGATGGCGGTGCCTGTCATACCGGAAAGTTTCTTATACATTCTGAAATAATTTTGGAATGTAATAGACGCAAATGTACGCGATTCTTTCTGTACTTTTACATTTTCTTTTGCTTCAATCGCCTGATGCAAACCTTCTGACCATCTTCTACCTGGTTGAAGTCTTCCTGTGAATTCATCCACTATTACTACCTCCTCTTCCCGAATGACATAGTCTTTATTTAATTCAAAGAGTGCCTTAGCTCTCACGGCAGTTTCAAGGTGATGCACATATTTTATACCTCCGTCTGTATAAATATTATCTACATTGAGTGCTTTCTCTGCTTTGTTAATACCCGCATCTGTAAGTTGTATTGCCTTATGTTTTTCTTCTACAGTAAAATCCACGTCTTTTACAAAATCACGAACAATTCTCGCAAACAGACCATAAAAGTCCCCCGATTCCGCTGTTGGTGCGGAAATAATAAGAGGGGTTCTCGCCTCATCTATTAAAATAGAGTCTACCTCGTCTACAATCGCAAAATTGTAATCTCTTTGCCTTAAATCCGCCAAATTATATTCAATATTGTCTCGTAAATAATCAAAACCAAATTCATTGTTCGTACCATAAGTAATATCCGCATTGTATGATTCTTTTCTCGTGCAAGGTCTCAAGAATTCGTGCATAACTTTGAATGCGCCGAGCTCATCTCTTTTTTCATCAAGCTCTTTGTGAGCCGGATCATAAAGATACGATGCCTCGTGATTTATAACACCGACAGAAAGTCCGAGTGCATTGTAAATCTGTCCCATCCAAACAGCATCTCTTCTTGAAAGATAGTCGTTTACAGTCACAACATGCACGCCTTTTCCCGAAAGTGCATTCAGATAAACTGGTAAAGTCGCCACGAGAGTTTTACCTTCTCCTGTCTTCATTTCGGCTATATTTCCTCTATGTAAGATAATTCCTCCGACAAGCTGAACATCAAAATGTCTTTGTTTGAGAGTTCTTACCGCCGCTTCTCGTACGCAGGCAAAAGCTTCCGGCAAAATATCATCGAGCGTCTCGCCTTTCTCAATTCTTGATCTGAATTCTAAAGTCTTGGCTTTCAGAGCCTCATCCGAAAGAGCTTTCAGTGATAGCTCAAAAGAACCGATTTTCTCAACAATCGGCTGAAGTGTCTTTATATATCGTGTATGTCTGTCACCAAAAATCTTTGATAGAAACATGAATGCATAATAGCATAATTTAGAAAAAAAACTAAGAAAAAGGGCTCCGCGGGCGACACATGTCGCTCTGCGGAGCCCTGAACCGACAACCTTACCCCTTCGGATACGGCTTGCAAACACGAGCCTTGAGTGCCCAGAAGCTTGCTTTCAACTTCACAACACCCTTATTCGAGAACGGCGTTGATGTAGAATTCCCCACTGGCGAGGTTTTACCTACCAATAGATTATTCTTCAACCACAACGCATACTGCTTATGCCTGTTCATGGAAACAATAGCTTCAGCTTCCTTCCGCTTTTGTCCTGCTTCTGCGCGGGCTTTCTGCCTTTCAGCTCGCCGACGAGACCAATACCCTTTCATCCTTTCGGATAATTTTGGATAGATCTTGCTCTCTTTGCCGAGAAGTGCTGGGACCAAACGGGCAAAGAAAACCATCAACAGTATCCACCCAACAAGCAGAGAACTCCAAAAGACACTGATCTTCAACAGATTTGTAATCCCGATCTTATCGCTACTACCCCAAAATGCCCACACGATAAGACCAAAGACGGCCAAATGCCATGGGGCAAAAGGCATCTTTACAAGGACCACTTCACTTTCGTCTTTTGGATTTTCCTTCACACTCCAGACACGGTATCGTTCAAGTAAATCCATATACCTCTTGCATCTAGGTCTGTCATGGTCGCACTCCTCCAGAAATAAAATCCTGAAGTCATCCTTACCAAATTTTATGCCAAGGATTCTGCTATTGAAGTTCCAGAGTTCTCCGAGTCCACTCAAAAGACATGGGCGCCAGCCAAAAAAGAAAGCACTAAACCTTACCAAGGTGAGAAGACTTGTGATGAAAAGCCCAATCAGTATGCGTGTCGGTACATGGAATACGAGTTTGGGTATAAGACGCTTAAACCAATAACCCCTATATTCGCATTCATCATCTGGATCACCACCACGTTCACGAGGAACAGAATAATTCCAAAAAGCTTTACCGATAGCCGATGTCGGCTTCTTGGCAAAAAACACTTCTGGAATATCTATCTCCATATTAAGGCAACAAATCACTGTTGCCGGGAGATTTTCTTGAACTCGCCGAATTGCGATTTCGCCATTCTTCTCATCCACAAACAGCGGGTTACCATAATTTCCGCCGTCCGAGCATGACAAGACTTTCAAAGAGAAGTCTTCTTTTTGGCAATCTTCCACCCTCAAGGCCACAAATAAAATCTTGTGTTTTCCAGGACGGTTGAATTGCCAGAAGCCCATCGTGTCAGCGATCTTAAAGACCTTTCTCGGTGAATATGAATCCCATGCATAACCATCGGACTTGATGTTTAAGATGGCATAGGGCTTAAGATCCATTGCCAAAATATGCGTCGGCACTTTTTCGGCAGTTTCTTTGCCGAAAAGCCACTGAACCTTCAGTGTGGCACCGTCGATTTCTGGCTTGCCTTCATTGAAGATAATTTTCATACATCGAACGTTCTCAACTGCATTATTCGTTTGCATTATTTTCTCCTTGTCTAAGAACAGTGTGGCTTTTGCCACGGTTTTTATGAGCTCTTTTTGACCTCACTTCTGTATATCTTTATACACGAAAATAAATATCTGTCAATAGAACAATTTACTTTAGATTTTCTCCACCTCTGCTTCTATATCAATACCGAGTTTTGCTTTTACCATCTTTTTTGCAAGATTTTCAAGAGCAATAATATCGATGCTCTTTGCTCCATCAAAATTCACAAGAATCAGAGCCTGTTTTTCATAAAATCCGGCGTTGCCTTGTCGAAAACCTTTGAGACCGCAGATTTTATCGAGCACATATCCAAGTGGAATTTTTGCAAAGCCTTCTCCTGATGGAAATTTGGGTAATTCCGGATATTTTTTTGCAATTTCTAAATATTTTTCTTCAGTAATTACTGGATTTTTGAAATACGAGCCGGCTGTGCCGTATTTTTCCAAATCTGGAAGTTTTTCTTTGCGGATTTTGATTATAGCTTCGCCAATCATTTTGGGTGTAAGTTTTTTCTCTCCTTCAAAAACCTTTTTTAAATCCGGATATTCTATTTTCGGCATAAACTTTCTTCCTAGATTGAAATAGACTTTTGTAATTATCAAATTCTTGTTTTTCTTAAAAATACTATCGCGATAGTTAAAATTGCATTCTCTATTTTTCAATAAAAAGCTCTCTCCGTTATTTGCATCTAAACCCTCCACACAAGCTATAATATCTTTTGCTTCCACACCGTAGGCACCAATATTCTGCACCGCCGAAGCTCCGACAGAACTTGGTATTCCCGAAAGATTTTCTACGCCCGAAAGATTTTCATTTATAGAGTATTTTACAAAGTCGGCCCAGTCCTCCCCTGCACCGGCGGAAATAACCACTTCATCGGAATTCTCCGATTCAATATTCAAACTTTTAATATTATTTTTTATAATAAATCCATCAAAACCTAAATCTGATATCAAAAGATTGGAACCATTGCCTAGAATAAAAAAACGTAGATTTTCTTTTTCTGCAAAAGCCAAAGCTTCTTTAAGCTCAGCTTCATTTGAAACTTCACAAAAAAACCGCGCGTCTCCGCCGATCTTGAAAGTAGAATATTTTGAAAGATTTACAAACTTTTTAATTTCCATGGGGAAAAAGATTGCTCCGACTCAAGACCGGCGGGGGCTAACTCCAAAACTAATGTCTTATATGAGTGCAACCGCCGGTCGTGACTGGGAACAATCCTCTGTTATTATATCAAACTCACACCTTTCATTCCAGCTTGATTTCGTTCGTGGGTGAGCGAGGGCGTGCCTTTATGAGGGGGTTTTGAGCGCGACTGGCGCGAAAACTTCAGGATTTTTTAAGCTTCAAAAAATCCGTACCCTCATAAAGGCACGCCCGAGCGAGCTTTTTGGGACAACGTAAAACCCCACAAAGTGGGGTCATACGCAGACATTCGTTCGAGCCAGCGCCATCGCTGATGCTAGCACTCACAGTGGGAAGTATAGCATATTATAAGAAATAAAGCAAATTTAAAAGGAAAAGCGGAACTACGGCTAGAAATAGCCACCGTTCCGCTTTTTAAAAATCTTTCTCCTATACTTTATTCCTTGATCTCCCCTTTCCAAATGCCATCTATCACACCCCTTCCCTGTGCTTCAAAATTGGGGGATATCTTAATCGCCTTCTCTACTTCCGCCACAGCACTCCATTTATCTCCTTTTCTTAGGTAATCCGAGGCATTTATAAGATATGCCCTGACTATCCTCTCATCTGTTGTGGTTGTAGCACCCAACAAATCTTTTGCCGCCTTTTCATCCCCATTTATTATAAGAGCAAAAATATAACCTATTTTCACATCAACATATTCTGGCATCAGATCATAAGCCCTCTTTGCTACTTCTAGCGCTTGCTTTTTATCTCCAACGTAAGCCAATGTCTTGGATAAATCAGATAACATGGTTAGCTTTGTGGGTGAAAGTTCAACTGCTTTTTGAAAATATTGTAAAGATTCTTGATACTGTCCTAGATTCGCCAAAAACTGTCCTGCAAAGAATTGATACCTTGCATCGTTTGGAGTTTCGGCCACTTGTTTTTGTATTTCATTGTATGCTAATTCAACAAAATCTTGCTTAATCTTCTGATCCACGTTTATGGAGACAATTCTCGGAACGACACTTAGGAGTTGCTCTCTGATCTCAGGTGTACCGACTGATTCGGAGGACAAGATTTTCTTAAAAAGATCTAGATTTACAGAAAGCCCTCCTTCTAAAGGTTGTAATGCTCGTATCAAATTTAAGTTTGCAGAAATCGGTTTATAATTTAGATACCAAAATGAAACACCGAGGATGACCACCAACAAAGGAGCAACAATATAGTTTATTAATTCCTGATTAATATGGTAGTTTTTTCCATTATCTTTCTCTGTATCATTTTCTGTATCACTTGAATGTAAATACGCTAGTACTACAAAAAACAAGATATAACTAATTAAATTATCAAAGACGAAAAGATTTTGAAAAAAATACCCAGCCAAGACTCCGACCAGAAGTGCTGCGTCTGTAATACCAAGCCTTTCTCTCCTCTTCCAAATCAACCAAAGTGCTGCGACAAAAATGCTGAGATAAGAGATAAGACCAAGTATTCCACCAGCCACGAGTATGTCAATCGGCATATTATGAGCCCTATCAAACCATTGTTCTTGGGCATACATTCTAGGATCATAATATTTGTTAAAAACATAATTAAACCCGTCTTGTCCCCAACCTAAAATGGGCTTTTCTTTTACACCCTGGAATGCCATTGGCCAGACATATTGTCTTGCTTGTCCTTGCCCGTTTACATTTTGCCAAGAAATCGCTGCAAGCCTACTTAGTGTTGCATTATTTTTAACAAATTCAGTATTCTTAATAGCAAAGAATCCAACAATAATGACGACAATGGCAACAACCCCTCCGATTGCAACTTTCCTCATTATTTTGTCTTTTTTCTCAAAGATCGCAATCATCAAAGCCGAAACAAAGAGTCCCCCAAGGAGACCGAGTATTACACCCCTAGTGCTTGTTCTCCAGATACCGAAAACACAGAGAAATGCAATTATAAGATATACATATGTCAGCCAGGATTTAAAAATCTCTAACCATGGTCTTAAACTATTTGTCTTTAAAATGATTACGTCTTTATAAAGCAGAATCAGTGCAAAGAAAAAATTGAAGAGAAATAAAATAGCAACATAGATTGGATTGCCGAGAGTTACGGAGACTCTAGTTGCTCCAGTTGAAAGCCATTCTTTTGTAACAAACAAAATCATAACAACACTCATAGCCAAAGACGATCTGAAGAACCACAACCAAAGCTTTTCTGTTTTCATTACAGAACCAAAGACTAATAGATACATAAGTAAATGTATCAAAGTAATCCATCCGTCCATTCTCTCAAAGTTGCTCCAGAAAGCTTTTACCGGCGCGACGGCAAGAATATCTGCTAGAAACATTATCGCTGTAAAGATTATTGTCGTCCTCAAAACTATTGAACATTTCGGTCTGTATTTCACGTCAATAAAGGCAAGATATACCCAGAGAGCGAAAATTATTTCAATGATTATTCTGAAAGCAAAGTTTTTTCCAACGATATAAGGAAAAAACATTGTATTCGCCACATAAAATGGTATCAAAAGCACAGCCCAGAGGCCCGTGAAAATCGCATACTTAACAATATTATTTATATTCGTATTTGTCATCCCAGTTATAAAATTTAAAGCTATTAATTATTTTACTATTCTAATGATACACTATAATAAATTACCTGCCACATTAAGCTTACCAACGTTTGTCCGTATTTTATAACAGGACAAGTATTTTTATTATTAATAAAAAATAAATTTTCGCAAGTGGCATTATAGCACAAAAATGGTAATATTTACCTAATCAAATTTATGCAGACTCTTTCTTGGAATTACATAGTAGAGAAATGGAAACACGTTGGATTTCAGAAATATTTCAAAAATATGAGCTGGATGTTTCTAGCAAAAATAGGAAGTATGGCTGTCTCCCTTTTAGCCACTATCTATATCGCAAGACATTTGGGTCCAACAAACTATGGAGAGTTAAGCTATGCAGTTAGTTTTGTGTCCATATTCTCTTTTATCGCCGTCCTTGGAATCGATCAGGTACTATACAGAGATTTAATTCAATATCCAGAAAAAAGGAATTTATACATGGGTTCAGCTTTGGGGCTTAGGTTGGGAGCATCTATCCTAGCTATAATCCTCTGCTCGACATTTGCTCTGTGGTTTTCTCCTAAAGATGTCTCCTTATTTCTAATATTTTTACTAAGTATTAGTTTCATTTTCAATTCTTTTAATATAATTAGTAATGAATTTCAAGCAAACGTTCAATCAAAATATCCTTCACTCCTATCTTTATATGTAACAATAATTCTGAACATATTAAAGATATTAGTTTTGGTCTTTGGAAAAGGAGTTATATATCTGGCATTTGTTCTACTTTTAGAATCAATCTTTTATGCTGTCGGGCTTCTATACTATCGAACAAAACTCTATAAAATGATTTCAGAGTGGTCCTTTAGTAAAGAAGTGGCAAAGAAAATACTTCATGATTCTTGGCCACTCATCTTTTCATCTGCCTTTGCTTTAATATATTCTAGAATTGACCAGATTATGATAAAAAATATGATGGATGCAAAATCCGTCGGTCTATATGATGCCGCAGTTAGACTATCTGAAGTCTGGTATCTCGTGCCAAATATAATAGTCTCTTCGATGTTTCCGGCGATTATAAATGCCAAGAAAATATCTGAAGAAATTTATTATAGGAGAATTAAAAAGCTGGGTCTGATATTATTAATTCTTTCTATAATAATTGCCATACCGACTACACTACTAGCTGAATTAATAATAAAGATAATCTTCGGTCCGGCATTTATCGGAGCAGTATTGATACTTCAAATATATATTTGGAGTAATATTTCCACATCTTTAAATATGCTTGCCAACTATTATCTTGTGGCAGAAAATTACAAAAAGACTCTATTTTTCTCATCCTTTCTTGGTATGTCAATAAATGTCATACTAAATATATTCCTCATACCAAAATATGGTATGGCAGGAGCAGCATTCGCTACTTTTATATCATATTCAATCCCTTTTGCTTTTATCTTTACGACTTCTAAAATTAAAAAAATCTTATGCTATTAGAATTAAAAACAAAAGTAAGGAGATATTTAAACAAAGCGTTAAAAACACAAAGACCAACCAGTTATCCATATATATCCGGAGATTCTTTTCGTAATCTAGCGCAACATATTTTCGATGAATCGATGGACTTTGACCCTAAAGATGTAAGCAGGGGTGACATTATTTTTGTAAGGACAAACTTCCTAAAAGAATTTTCATCAAAGATTAATCCCCTGATTGATAATCCGTACATACTTATCTCCCACAATGAAGATATGGGTGTAAGTGAAGAGATGAAATCACTGGCAGATGATAACAAGGTAATACACTGGTTTGCAGAAAACTTATTGTTTGAGCACAAAAAGATAACTCCGATACCAATAGGAATCGATAGCCGTATTGGCGATAAGAAAAACATAATTATAAATTCTATTAAAAAATATTCTGATGAAAAAAACAAAATCACCAGACTGTTTTACAGTTTCTGGGTTAGGACAAACTTTAAAAAAAGAATACCTATATTAGAGGAAGTAAAAAAAATAAATCTTGCTGATACCTTATCAGAAATCGAAAAAGAGACTATTTCAAAAGAAGACTATTTAAAAAAGATATCAAAATATAAATTCATCATATCACCCCCAGGAAATGGGCTCGATTGTCATAGAACATGGGAAACCATATATCTTAAATCTATACCGATAGTTGAAGCCTCTATACCAACTGAATATTGGAAAAGTATCGGAATACCGCTTATGGTGATTGAAAAATGGGATAAATTAAAAGATGTGACAGAAAAGGAATTCGAACAAATCTTCGTTGAACTATCTTCTAAGACAGCCTGTCCTGCGCTACGGATGGATTACTGGGTAGAACAGATAAGAAAATATAAAGATGATTATTGTTAGACTTTCTGGAGGTTTGGGAAATCAAATGTTCCAATATGCTTTCGGTAAAAGTGTCTCCATTAAAACTGGACGAAAATTAAAGTTTGATATAAGTTTTTTCGATAAACAAAATCACAGAAAATTGGAGATAATAAATTATCTGACTAATATAGATACTGCTACAAAAGATGAGATCATTAATACGCTATTTCCCAGAAATATATTACTGAAGAAAATAGCTTCTATTTTTAAAGGTGTTTGGAGGTTTTCTAATAACTATATCCAAGAGGTAAAATCTTTCGCTTTTGAGAAAAATGTCTTCGAGATCAATAGAAGTTTATATTTTGACGGCTACTGGCAAAACCTCAATTATTTTGATGATATCAGAGATATACTTTTAAAGGAATTCCAGCCAAAAGAAACGCTTGATGACTATTCCCTATCCATTGAGCAAAAGATGTCTCTAGGGGAGTCTGTTTCAATTCACGTAAGAGCTGGTGATTATTTAAAAATACCTGAAGTCAGAGATATCTGTAATGGTGAATACTACTCGAAAGCGGTGTCTATAATCAAAGAAAAAATAATGAGTCCAAACTTTTTTGTATTTTGTGAAGATGAAGACTATGCAAAAAAAATACTACCAAAAGACCTTAAATATACTGTGATTCATTCAAATATTAATAAACCATTTATAGATTTGTTATTAATGTCGAAAAGCAGAAATAACATTATTGCCAATAGTTCATTTAGTTGGTGGGGTGCTTGGCTTAATCAAAATCAAGGGAAGACTGTTGTCTGTCCGAAGGTTTGGCATAATAAACACAAGGAAGCAGATATTACTCCTGTAGATTGGATTAAAATAGAATCTGGATTTTTAAGTAATAGAAAATATGGAAAGATATAATAAAGACAAGATGACGGTAAACTCCAAGGAGTATGATGACTTACTTAAAAAAGAGATAGAAATCTGGAGTAGGTATAAAGGTTCAGAAGATGGAAGCGGTTTTAAAGAGAGAAAAGAGTCGGCCCCTTACCAAACTTATAGAAGAGGCACGACTGAACTCATGTTGGAATATATTAGGAAATGTGGAAATAATATAAGTGTTTTGGAATTAGGAAGCGCTGATGGCTGGTTAACCAATGAAATTATAAATCTAAGTGGAGTAAAAGACATAACCTCAATAGATATATCATTAAATGATAATTTAGAGAAAAGATACAACCATAAAAGCATAGTATTACGGGGAGATTTGAATAAAATAGACAGAATCAAATTCTATCAAAAATTTGATTGTATAATCACTCAAGGCACCTTACACCACTTGGTAGATCCGCTTAATACCTTAAGATACTGTATTGATAATCTACTAAAAGAAAAGGGGGTTATTATAATCAATGACACCTGGGTTCATCAAGCTATACAATTAAAAACAAACGCCTTCCTATATTCAATCCTAAACAGACTACCTCATGCAATATTTAAATTAAATATCAAAGAATTATTAAAAATACTATTCTATAGAATTCCATGTATTTTATTCAGTATGAAATTCGCAGAATCAGTTGCTCATTCTCACAATACCTCCCCGTTTGAATCTATATCTTCTGCAGACGATTATAAAGAGTTGTATGACAGAAAAGATTTAGAGATATTATACTTCAGAAACTTTGCTGCATTACCGGGATTGCAAAACAGTTGGAGTAAGTCGCCAAGAATAATAAAAGACGTGGTTCAAAAGATGGATGATTTCTTAATTGAGAAGGGGTGGTTCGTTGGAGATTTACATATCTGTATACTAAAGAAAATAAACTAAAAAAGATCTATCAATAAAATCAAGATATGGTCACCACTTTGTAAACAGGATTATTCCATGCTGGATTGCCCTTATCCATAAAATCGATCTTTGAATAATCTCTGTCTTTTATGCGGTAATTTATCCAATCTGCAAAATAAGGACGATCTTGGCACACAATTCCGGCTAAAGCATCTATGCCGGCTCCGACATCTATAAAGACGGCATCACTATAAGTCTGTAAAAGAGGGATAAGAGCGACTTTACTACTTCCCGCTCCGACTAAAAATATCTTTGCTTTACTCTTACTAACCTTTTCAGACATCGACTTAGCCAATGCCTCTACATTATTAGCCGCGCCTTTTTGCGGGACAGGAATATAATCACAAAAGGATTCTATTCCTATATATTCGCAATACGCTTTTCTACTAGCTAGTTCTTTTATAAGCTCCAATTTCTCGTCACCAGCAATTATACCTATTTCATCTTTGAAATTATTAAAAAGCCATTTCGTCGTGACGAGAGCATAGACAGATTCGCAGGATGGAGTATCGCCTAGGGTAAGCCTGAAGGCTTTTCTAAAATAGTCATAACCCCTCTTGAAAGAATACAGCCAGACAGAGATTATAGGTAGAATATTAAGAAAAGTAAGATATCTTGATATTAGATTTAAACCGTATCTTATCTTCTTATTATTTAATAAATGAAATCCCCTCTTAAAAATCTTACCAAGAATCTTTACGGGTAACTCTGTCATTATAAAACTCCTCCATGAGGTAATCGTTCCTGGTCCAAGATTAAAGGTAATGACATCATTATGCCAAAATGAAGACCTAAACAAGTCTATATTTATATCTTCATAAGCAATAGTAAGCGCCCTTCTTCCAGGACTAGCACTTCCTATAGGTATTTTTTTTAAGAAAAAATAATCACCATCACTTGCACGTAAAATACTAAGTTTTATTCTATTTGCAACACAATATCTGATCTTGTCGGTAAGCTCTTTTAATTCGAATTGCAATGTCTTACTTCCATAAGAAGAGAATCTGTTTGGTGACAAGTCTTTCTTATGGGATTCATTATTTGTATTAATACCCTGAATAAAGTATCGCGACTTAATAGGGAAAAAGACAATCTTCTTAAATACCATAATATTGTCTGCCCACCACATATGTCCAATTCCATCGAGTGATAATCTTAAAATATTTATAATCTTATCTGTAGCTTCCTCCCAATATCCAAATCCTTTAAGCTTAAGCTTCGATATTACATATTTTCTGGAATGCGGATTAACATGTTGATTATTACTGGTAGAGTTGATCTTAACATTAGACCATGTCAATATAATTATATCTTTAGACGCTTTGGTTATATTTTCTATCAATACGTCCTCCACCTTCGGCGGAAGGTGCTCACCAACTTCTGAACAATTAACAATACTATATTGTTTTCCAAAACTGTATGGTAAGCCCAAATCGGCCTTTTTAATATTTTCGCGAATGGATTCGTCTGCGTGCTTTTTCGCCCATTCAAAATAATCTAATCCTAAAATATCGATATGTGGATACTTTCTATGCAAAACTTCGATCAAACAGCCATTATTACAACCAAGGTCTATAAAACTATCGACGATCGTCCAATCAAATACCGCTTCTAATGCTTGAAGATATGCTTTGTATGGCGCTGTATGGCGAACATATTCTTGTTCCCCATATTCTTTTTCGATTTCCGTCTTCATCTTTTAGATAATATATAATTAAGAGATTATTGAAGTAAAGAAACTATCTTTTTCGCTTGCTTAACTGAAACAGCGTGGTGCATAGGAATAAAAAAATAATTATCTTCTATAGAATCCATAACTGGAAGTTTTTGTCTGCCTCCGAAAAGAGTATACTTATCATTACGATAATGATGTTGACCCGTCTCAAAACCGTGTTCCTTAAGCCTCTTTGATAAAGAAGCGTAATCACGACCAAGCACAGCAGTCATCCAGATATGACTGTTCAGCCCAGCTTCTGAATAAATATTCATAAGCTTTTTTCTGTGATTAATAACTTTATCAATAACAGATAGGTTCCCAAGACCGATTGCTGCTGTGATATCATTCATATGATATTTATATCCCGCTTCAGTAAGATCTATATCACCTTTTTTCTGTTTCTCGTCTCTATCATAACCAAACCATCTAAGTCTGCGAGCTTTTTTATAATCTTCATCACTCTTACAAATAAGAAACCCTCCATCACCACTAGAAAGTGTTTTAATCGCCTGCAGAGAAACACAAGCGAAATCTGCTTTACCCCAAAAATCACTCCCAACGGCTTGAGCTGCATCTTCGATTAACTTTATTGAGCGAGCCCGACAAAATTCTATTAATTCTTTAAGTCCCCTATTGTTCCCGCCGAAATGAACAAATACGATAGCTTTGGTATTCGGAGTAACTTTATTTTTCACGTCTTCAATATTAATGTTTAAATCTTTGTCTATATCAGCAAAGACAATTTTCGCTCCGCGACGAATGAGAGGTATATTGGTTGCTGTGCATGTAAATACTGTTGTAATTACTTCGTCCCCTTTCTCAATCTTAGCTAATTCGTAAGCAAGCTCTAACGCTGTAGTACCGGAGTTAACAGCTACAACATTCTTAAGTCCGAATTTTTCGGAAAATTCCTTTTCGAATCTCTTTACTTGTGGACCCTCCGCTAGCTGATCAGAGAGCAAAACACGCACCACGTTTACAATAGCTCTCCATGAAACAAACGGCTTAAAAAGTTTTACTTTTTTCATAATTAATGATTTATTACTTATCTAATAAATATTCCTTTAAACCTTGCTTAAATGTATAAAGTGGTTTCCAACCTAATCTCTTCAACCTCGTCGCATTCATTTGATATTTTAAGTCCATGCCTTCCCTATGACTTGGATGGGTTAAGCATTTCTTACCAGTAATTTCCTCGGCTTTTTCTATCAACTCTTGCACGGTATAACCATTATTCAATGTCACATTGAATACTCTGTTTCCCTTATCTGAATTCAGTATCAAATCAATTACAGGTGGTATATTTTTTACATAAATATATTCTCTGTACCCTGTCCCTCCATCATGCAATGGTATAGAATATTTTCCATCTAAACTTTCCTTTATTGCTGGTAATATTTTTCTTTTATCCTGTCTTGGCCCAAAAACGTTACAAAACCTGGTTTCAGAGGTTTTATCAAAAAGTTCTTTAAAAGAGTTGTCATAGGCGATCCTTAACAATGATCCAACTGCCTTTGAACAAGAATACGGATTCTTCGGAAAGATTATTTCTGTTTCTTTCTTTTTATGCCCACACTCTCCATATATCTCATCGGTAGACACATACAACAACCTAACTAAATTGGGGAGTTTTTTACTAGCTTCAAACACATGTAAATTACCCAATATATTACTGCTCATGGTTTTAAAAGAGTTTTTAATAGAGAAATCTACATCTGATATCGCTGCAGCATGTAAAACATACTCGGGACTTTCTTTTAAAATAATATTTATGATGTTATGATCAGAGACATCCATTTTATAATACTTAAATGTCCCATTTATTATTTCTGGATGCGAACCGTCTGACTCATTGTCAATCACAACAACGTTCCAGTCTTTATTGACAAAGTACTCAGTAACATGCGAAAATATAAAGCCAAGACCACCAGTTATTAAAATTTTAGGGTTATTCTTAATCATTTTTTCATTATATACCAAAATAATCTTCTTAACAAGAATCATATGAAAACAGCTATAATTCTACCAACCGCGTTTATTACAACAACAAACAGCAACACTGATAGTAAAAACCGTATTGATCAATATGCTGGGGGCTTAGAGCAAATGATTGTCTTAGCTAGGAAACACCCAATGGATTTTGATTTTTATTTGGTAGATAGCACACTGGCAGATCCTTCCGTAATCGATGATAAAATCAAAAATGTTTTATCCAAAATACCAAATTTAAAGACTTGTTTTTTTCTAAATAATGAGGCGGGAAGAAAAAATAAAGGTGCAGGACTGATAATACAGTGGCAAAAAATATTATCAGTAATTGGTGAAAGATATAAATACATAATTAGTTTTGAGCCAAGGCAGAAATTGGAGAATTTCATTTTTTTCGAAAGATTCCTTAGCGACCCTAATAATTACTTTAGAGTTGAAAGAGTCCTAGTAAGAAAATACAAAATATTTACTTTTAGATTAGTTCAAATTATGACTGGGTTAGTAGCAATAGAAAGTCTTGAATTAAAAAAATATGTTGATAATGTATCTATAAAATGGATGTTGATGATGAAAATCAGCATTGAGAGAGATTTATATAAGTTTATTATAAATAATAGACTTTCGTATAAAGAAGTTCCATATTTAAATGTAATATGGCACGATTCATTTAATGATAAATTAATAAGAATCTAATGATTTCTATTTATACTAGAACTAATAACATATTTTCTAAGGAGTATCTTAAGTGGCTCGTTAGAAAGATAATCAATAAAAAAAGCGGTCCTGAAGCTGTTCTTGAAAGCCTCATTCGAGGTTTAAATAAATCACAAATAGATTATGAGATAAACCCGAAGATTCCTAAATTCGAGTCAGTTCACGTGCTTAGTGGTGTAAAAGCCCTTAAAGATACAATAAAACTTAAAAGCAACGGAGTGATCAAAAGAATTATTGCTGGACCGAACCTGATAATAAGCCCAAATGACCAGGATGGGATACTTCTAGACAAAAATATTGACACTATACTAGTCCCCTCACAATGGGTTGCTGACTTCTATAGCCAAAATATGACAAAAGAACAGTCAGCAAAAATATCAATATGGCCGGCCGGAACCGATATTCCAATATCGCAAGATACGCCTATAATAAGAGATAATATCTTACTTTTTATAAAAAATGTAGATTTAGAACTTGCGAATGCGGTTCAGAATTATCTACAAACAAAAAAATATAAGTTTGAAATAATCAGGTATAGTAATTATAAACAAGCAGAGTATTTTTCATTACTAAATAAGAGTAAACTAATGATCTATCTGCAAATAGTTGAAAGTCAGGGCATAGCACTACAGGAAGCCTGGGCCAAGAACGTCCCAACCTTAGTATTGGAGAGGAAATCCTATACTTACCCTGATGGAAAAATCGCTTACGGACAAATATCTGCACCATATCTTACAAATGAAAGTGGCCAATTCTTCAAGGATTTTAATGATTTTAAGATTAAAATAGAAGAAATGATGAAGAACCTTGGCTCCTATTCCCCAAGAGGATATTGCCAAAAAAGCTTATCAGACGAGGCCTCTACTAAAAGATATCTTGAAATAATCAGAGAATTACGAAATAGCATATAATTTGTGCTAAAATAGATATTACATATCATGAAAAAGATATTAAAAAATATTTTACGTTTTCTTAATATAATAGTCATTAAACCAAATGATTCGGAATTAATTGAGAAGTTGAAAGAGACTTTTACACACAATGAGAGAAGTTTTGTCTATTCTGGAATTAAACGTCTAGTCGATTGCTTGTATTGTCATGCCTCCCCTGGAGTAATTGAAACGATTTCAATAGAATTATCAGACATTCTTAGGGCAAAAAAAACAAGCGGTAATAAAATTCTAAATATGGGTGGCGGAACAGGCCAAGTTTCATCTATTTATAAAAGTCTAGGATTTGATGTATATAATCTTGATATTGATCTGCCTACATCGGATAGTAAAAATATTAAATTTGATTTAAATCAGACAATACCTATTCCATTTCCGAATAAAACGTTTGACGTAGTTATTTGCCAAGAAATTATCGAGCATGTTGAAAATCCATGGAAAATGGTTCGCGAGGCAAAAAAACTCTTAAAAGATGATGGTATTTTAATTATTACAACACCCAACATTGTCTCCTTGCAAAGCAGACTCATGTTCTTCTTTAGAGGATATTTTAAATGGTTCACTCCTGACTGTTTTGATTATCATATTAACCCAATCCCGTATTGGGAAATAAATTTAATTGCCAATAGATGCGGTTTGAATAGGCTTCTTACTAAAGGAAGCGGTGATTATTATATGTGCAGAGACAACAATAAACAGGAAAAACTTTTAAGGGACAATGAAAGTCTAATCTTTTTCTTTAAGAGAGATGATAATAACTAAGATAAAAGGTGGCCTGGGTAATCAATTATTCCAATATGCTTTTGGGAGGTATATTTCCATCAATCAAAAAGATATCTTGAAACTGGATACTGATAGCGAGACCTCCGGCAAAGATACGGTCAGAGAATTTACCCTAAATAATTTTAATATAAATGCCGAGATTGCTACTCCTAGTGAAATACTAAAGGTTAAATATCCTTTGGGTATATTCTCAAAATTCATCAGAATATTTAAATCCAAGATATTAAGGATTCATAATATTGGATATATACCAAATATCTTAAATGCCAGTGAAAAATATTTTGATGGTTTTTGGCAAAGTTACAAATATTTGGAGCCTATAAAAAATGAACTGCTTAAAGAGATTACACTTAAACAAACGATAGAGGCTAAATATTCTGCCCTACTGACACAGATCCGCAATACAAATTCCGTATCAATACATATTCGCCGTGGCGATTATGTAAACGACCAAAGAACAAAATCTGCTCACTTTACCTTTGGCTTAGAATATTATGAAAAGGCAATACAAATAATTAAAGAAAAGATACAAGATCCAATCTTTTTTGTATTTTCCGACGATATAGAGTGGGCCAAAGAAAATATAAAGACAAACTCCACTACCACTTTTATTATCAAACCAACTATCGTAGAAAAAGACGAAGAGGAGATAATCCTTATGAGCCTCTGCAAACACAACATCATCGCCAACTCTTCTTTTTCTTGGTGGGGCGCATGGCTGAATCAAAATCCGGGAAAAATTGTCATTGCACCAAAGAAATGGAATAATAGATATCAAAAAGAATATAAGGATTTACTTCCACCAGACTGGATAAAAATATAATTATGCCCAGAATATCAGTAATAATTTGCACATATAACAGAGAGAAATTTATAGAGAGAGCAATAAGAAGCGCTCTCGCACAGAGTTTTTCTGACTTTGAGATCATTGTCATGGATGATGCGTCTTCGGACAATACAGAAAAAATAGTAAGGGATTTGATACAAGACAATGCAAAGATAAAATATTTCAAAAACGACACAAATCTCGGAATATCAAAAAATAGAAATAAAGCTCTTAATACAGCCCAAGGTAAATATATAGCCATACTAGATAGTGATGATTTTTGGATTGATAATAACAAACTACGAAAACAAGTTGATTTTCTAGAAAATAATCTAGATTATATTTTAATTGGTTCAAATATAAAAATAATAGACGAAAAAGAAAATTTTATAAAAAATACTGATTTTGAAACAGAAGATGTTGAAATAAGAAAAAAAATATTAAAATCTAATCAAATCCCCCACTCTAGTGTGATGTATAAAAAAGATACTGTAGAAAAGATTAATGGTTATAATGAGAGGTTATCTTGTGATGAAGATTTGGATTTATTTTTAAGATTGGGACGATTTGGTAAAATGAAAAATCTAAAAGATATTACCACTTCTTACACCAAACACTCTCAAAGTTTCTCTCAAGAAAGAAAAATAGATATGGCATGGAATCACTTAACAATAGTATTAAAGAATTTTGGGAAATATCCAAATTGGTTTACTGCTATGTTTTGGGCAAAATTGAGACTTCTAAAGAGTTTACTCTAAGATCTTAAAATCATCTGCGGAAAGATTCGTGTCAGACTGTTCGTTTTTTTTCATACCTTGCCTGCGGGCAAGAATTGCTGATACAGAGCAGAGTACTATAAATAAAAATAAGATTAAAATCCATTTATCTATCATTAGATTATTCTACTCCGAGAACTTTCTTAAGCTCTTCGGCGGATGGTTTGTGGATGGATTCTGATTTTGGAGATGGAGTAGTGGGTACGCCAGAACTTTTTTCTCTCTCCGACACGCCCTTTTCTGCTTTCTTATCCGTATGTAAAGTATTACTTTTCAGAGCTTGCTGAAGCGCCAACTGCAAAGCCGATAGATTTTCTCTACTCATTATCTTCCCGTCTTTTTTGACAATATTTTTATTATTCTCCACTACCGGATTCCTATTCATAGCCTGCTCAACCTTTTTCTCCTGTGCAATTATTTGGGGAGCCACAGCTTTGAGTGGAACAAAGTCGTCACTTATATCTTTATCAAAAATCTCTACTCTAGTAGGCTTTGTTTCTGACTTCTTCGTTTGCGTATCTCGTCTTATAACTTCGTCTTTGGGTTGCTCAACGACTTCAGGATTCACTACTGGCATCACAACGGGTCGAGCTTGAGTCGGTCGCTGTTTATAATTATCATTTGAGTAACTTTTTTCTCTACTAGTATTCGCCCCACCATTAAATCCAAAAGGGTTAGGGGGTGCATTAAAAGATCTTGGTTGTTGAGGTATCTTCCCAACTTTTTCCTGTTTCTTTTGCCATTCTGTTGGACCCTTTCCTTCCTCATGCCAATTATTGATAGCCTGCTCCACACCAGCTCTTGGTTGTGCAAATTGTCTTCTGGAGCTTTCTACAATCTCTGACTTGTATGAGATAACGGGTTCGGGAATTGGTGGTAATGAAGATGCCGAAAATGGCACAGAGCTTACCCCGTCTATCATGAGTTTTAAATACATCTGAAAGATACCAAGGTTTACAAGATCTTCTGCTGTAAACTGAGGAGCAAATTCTTTTTCAAGGACTTCTGCATCTATAGCACCCACTCTAAAGGTTATAAATGTTCCGACGTTTCCAAAGACGGCGGCCCGTACTTCATCTGACATTTGTTCAATGTATTGATGAGCAATAGTAAGATTGAGTTTATATTTCCTTGCCTCTGAAAGAATGTCTGCAAAAGATTCGTTAGCAAAAGACTGAAATTCATCTACATAAAGATAAAAATTTGGTAATAGTTTAAGTTTTTTCTCCGGCACATCTGCACGAGACATGGCTGCAAGATAGATCTTCGTAATAAGCATCGAGCCGAGAAGATTCGCATTCGCCTCCCCCACTTTTCCTTTGGAAAGGTTTATAATTAAAATCTTCTTCTCATCCATCATCTTTCGAATATCGATGGTGGATTTAGGTTGACCGACGATATTTCTTATCAATGGGTTTGAAGTAAATTGACCAACCTTATTCTGAATAGCGGGAGTGGCTTCAGCAGCAAATTTATCTGTATACTTTGCAAACTCATCAACCCAAAAAGATTTGACCGAGGGATCTTTTACATTATCCACCACTTTCTTTCTATATTCTTTATCTGCAAGCATTCTGTTTACACCAAGAAGTGTTGCGTCTGGATATTCAATAAGTGCAAGAAGGGTGTTTGTAAGAATATACTCCATCCTAGCAGACCAAGCGTCCACCCAAATCTTCTTGAATGTACTCATCAGCCCAGAAACTACCAAGTGTCGTTTATCATAACCGACATCTTCAAGCACATTGAAAGATATCGGATAATTAGTATCAAAGGGAGCAAAGTAAACAATATCTTTTATTCTCTCTGGAGGAATATAATCAAGCAGAAGCTCAGCTGTTTTACCATGCGGATCCATAAAAGCCATACCCTCGCCGTTTTTCAAATCCTGAATTGCCATATTTTCAAGTAAAGTAGACTTACCCATACCTGTTTTACCTATAACATAAACATGACGAGTTCTGTCTTTCGCTTTAATGCCAAATTTAACACGTTTGCTTCTAGAATCTGTCTCTCCAAAATATGTGATTCTTTCAGGATCCATTTGATAAAATTATACCATTTTTTAAAAACAAAACTATATTGAAATTGTACTTGAGGCCATGGCATCTTTTTCAGAGAATCCTTTCGGCCAGAGAGCCTTCACTGTGTAGGTATTGCCAGCGTCCCAAAGCATCCATGAATCCAAACCTACATCATATGTAGCTTTTATCTGTGCACGGATCATTCCCGGCGTATAAGTAGCACCGAGATCGAAATCCTGAAGCCACGGGCGAAGCTTATAAGGAGTGGTGCTTGCTAAATTTGCTCTTTCAACAGCAGATTTCATAGAATAACTGACAACTTCATAAGGATGCTCGGCCGGATTTGTAAAATTCAAAAATGTCGGGGGATAATGCGACGGATAAACCATAGGCGCAACATAGTCAAAATACAATAAAGCATCCTCAAGAAGTTGCCCAATATTTAAATCATCTTTGTTCGTCGTCGTCATACCAAATAAGTCTGCAGAAATCGGGACATTGAGTGGCTTAAATACAGAAGAAATATAAACAAAGAAGTCTTTCATCACTTCTGCTTTCGGTCTTCCATCACTAAAAGTGTAAGCAATATTTTTCATATCCCCATCCGAAGGAAATCTTATATAATCAAAGTTCAATTCATCAAAACCAATACTATAGGCTTCCCTACCAAGTGTTGAAATATAACTCCAAACTTCTTTTGATCCTGCATCAAGCCAGCTTACACCCTTGTGGTCTTTCCATATTGCACCGTCTGTCTTTCTTTTTACAGCAAGGTCTGGCCTTTTACTTACAAGATATTTATCTTGAAATGTAGAAATTCTCGCTATTACATAAACACCGCTTCTATGAAGCTCTGATATAAAAATCTTCAGATCATCTACTTGGCAGCCTTGGCCTTTGTTGTCTTTAGGACTATTTTCTTTAAAGAGCGGATTATCAGATTTAAAAGTAATAGTACCGGTATAATCTTTTATATCTATAACTATTGCATTTATCTCTGTAGTTTCAGCAATTATTTTCAGTTTTTCACGAAAGCTTGGAGTACCGGCGACACAAGCCGTCATGTAAATAGCCTTTAGGGGTTTGGGAGTGTTCATGTGAATTACAATATCTGTCGATGTAGAGGTATTTGTAGTCAATTCTCTATTTTCAGATATTATTGGAAATAGTGTTGGAAGAAGAAAATAAAAAACAACAACGACCAAAATAGTAAAAAGAAAAAATATAAATCTTTTGCTCTTTGCTACTTTAGCCATTTATTTTATCTTCACTAGATTTTTGATCTGGAGAATTCTGAGAAAATGTATCAGTCTTTATATGATCATTGTGAAGAGACCTCAAAACCTCATGTAATTCTCTTCTGATAAGTAAAGAGAGTCCTGTGACAATAAGGCCACCGAATATATAAGTGAAATCCTTTACTGTCTTAGGGAAGCCAGTAAACGGAACGATCGCAATAATGATACCAAGAATAAATATTGATGAAATTTTTATCATATCTTTGTGATTAATTACTAGTAATATAACATAGACCAGCTAGATAGCAAAATAATAACAGGGTTGATTTTCTCGGGATCCTGGCAAAAATCAACCCTGTTATTTAGCTGAAACCATTACTACAAATTCTCCCCTCACTTTGTCGGGATTATCGGCAAAATATTTAAGAATTTCTTCGGCTGTGCCTGATACGATTTGTTCAAAAACTTTTGTAAGCTCCCGAGCGACGACAATCTTCCTACTACTTGGCTCTGGCAGAGCCAAGTGATCTTTAAGCGATTCAAGTGCTTTCAGAATCCTATGGGGAGATTCATAAAAGACGACGGTCCTCTCTGCAGAGGCTATTTCTTTAAAAAGAGTTTCTCTACCTTTTTTATGTGGCAGAAATCCAAGAAAAGCAAATTCAGAAGCAGGAAGACCGGAAATCGAAAGTGCGGATACAAGCGCCGAGGGACCTGGTATAGCAATTATTTCTATTTCGGAAAACGCTGCGCGAATCTTTGAAATAAGCATTGAGCCAGGGTCAGAAATGGTCGGTGTTCCGGCATCAGAGACAAGAGCAAGTGTTTTGCCCTCAGCTATCATTTCCAAAATCTTATCCACCTTTGAGAGCTTACTTTGAGAATGATAACTCATTGTCGGCTTATTTATACTGTATTTATTCAAAAGATTTATTGTCACTCTAGTATCTTCACAAAGCACTAAATCGACTTCATTCAAAATCCTCACCGCTCTGTATGAGATGTCCTCTAGATTTCCTATTGGCGTTCCGATTACATAAAATTTATTCATAAAGAGATAAAATAAAAGAGGCTAAACGCAGATGCGAGAAGCCTCTTATCGAACAAGCTGAACGACCCAGAAAGTCTTTTCATGACTTTTGATCGGAGAAAGGACGGTTGCACCTTTGGCAACAGCCATATCACGATTTTCTTTTGTCATGATAAACATTCCTGTTTTTCCGGGGATCTGAATCTCATTAAGACCTGCAACAAGCATTTCCTGCAAAGAAAGGTCTATCTGGGCCTCAAAACTCCGTGCAAAACCCCTTTCCACTTTCATTGTCCCCTCCTGTTGTTTATTCATATTTTCCATATCGTATACTATATTATTTATTATGATTTGTCAACCACTCTCTCATCTCTGCTCTTAATTTTTTCACAGATACCGGATCTTTCGGATACATAATAACACCGCCATCCGGTTTTCGATCCCTATAGATTTCATTATCGTCGTCTCCCCACACACTTACCGTTGTACCGAAATCAATGACACAAGGATTGCCTTCTTCATCTATCATTACATTCCCCTTATGGAGGTCTCTGTGGAAAATATGTCTTTCGTTCATCTCTGTCACAAAATCTGATATTTTTTTGAAAAAAGATTCAAAATCAAATTTATCCGGTAAGGGCTTTATACCTTTGAATACATCTTCGAGACTCGCGCCTTTTATTTTCTCCATAAAGAAAAACTCAACTACACTCTCTTTGAGATTATCATCTGCTTCCGGTCTCATTCTAACCCAAACATATGGTTGAGGAACTTTTACACCGGAGCGACCTATTCCAGACATTTTGTCTTGCATTTCAACTTCTGAAGTCAAAGATTGACTTTGTATCACAGATTCGTCTCTTTCTGTTTTCAAGATTTTCACACAACAATTAAATATATGGCCAATCTCGAAGACTTTTGCAAGCCTCCCTTCTCCGAGCTTGCTTTCTATCGCTTCAGGATTAGATTCTTTGAGTAGATTTAAAACCATAGAAAGAAGAAGTCCCTCATGATCATCAACCATGCTTTCAAAATGTTTTTTCTCCGGCGATTCAAAGACTATTTTTTCCGTGCTTGATTTCATTTTATTATTTCTTCACCAATCTTATAAGCTTCACCAGCTCCCATTGTAATCAAAATATCGCCTTTTTTCAACTTATTTATTAATTCTTTTTCTATATCTTCAAAACTGGTAAAAGATTGAGCGGTTTTCTTATTTTTATTTATTTCTTCAGCCAAGATTTCAGAAGATATGGTCGGGTCAAAAGCTTCACGCGCAGGATATATCGGGGCAAGTAAGATCTCATCCGCATCTGAAAAAGCTTTTCCGAAATCTCTCAAAAGTAATTTTGTCCTTGAAAAAAGATGTGGTTGAAATACAACTACGATTTTCTGTTTAGGAAACATCTCTCTCGCTCCTTTCAGTGTTGCTTTTATCTCCGTGGGGTGGTGCGCATAATCTTCATAAACAATAACACCACTCTTTGTCTCCCCTTTATATTCAAATCTTCTCCAAGTACCGACAAAACCTTCCAAGGATTTCTCCGCTTTCTTTTTATCAATCCCCAGCAAATGTGCCACAGCGAGAGCGACACTTGCATCTTTTTTATTATGCTCACCCGGCACCTTCAGCCTCAATTTATCCGCCTTAAAATCCGCCCAATTTACGATTTTTGCTGATATGCCAGCAGTCGCCCCGCTTATATTTTTGTCTTTAATATTACAAATCACAAAACCTTTTTCTGGAGCTTTCTTTGCGAATTTATTAAAAGCTGATTGTATATCTTTTATATCTTTATAATAGTCTAAATGATCGTTATCTATATTTGTAATAGCTACGATAGTGGGCTCTATGTTTAAAAACGATCTCTTATATTCACAAGCCTCTACTACAAAATATTTGCTTCTGCCCGCAATAAAATTCGTAGCAAAACCAGATTTCTCATCTGATTTTATAAGTGAACCGACTATCACGGTAGGATCAAGTCCTGCGTCTATCAAGACTTTCGCAATCATAGCGGTCGTAGTCGTCTTACCGTGCGTACCAGAAACAGCGATAGTAAATTTGTCTTTTGAAATTTCGTGAAGTGCTTCGGCGTAAGTAAGCATTTTTATTTTTCTCTTTCCGGCTTCAATAAATTCTGGATTTTCTTTTGAAATTGCGACTGTATAGATTACCAAGTCAGTATCCTTCGGTAAATTTTCTGTATTGTGTCCAATTTTAATTTCCGCACCAAGCTTCTTTAGTGAATCTATGATTTCAGAACCAGAGGCATCCGAACCGCTAACTTTTTTGCCGTCTGCAAGCATCATCCTTGCTATAGCAGAGATACCGATACCACCGATACCAATAAAATGGATATTTTTTGATGTGTTTAAAATACTCCTCATATATAAAAATATTCTAGCATAAATAAAAAGATAAAGGCGGGATTTTCGCTCCGCGAAAATCCCGCCAATAAAAAAACCGGTAGCAAAGAAGGTTTTGAAACTTCTTGCTACCGGGTTGCCTACACTCTTTTCGGAATTAGGCTGCTACAACTACCTGCGGCTTCGGCTCGGATTTCGAGAAGGCCTGCTGATACTTCTTGAGGACTTCATCGTATTCGTGTGCCGGGGCCCAACCGAACGCTTCACTTTTGTCACCGACTCGATTGCGTTCGTACACAATATTCATCCCGCGGGATATACCCTTGGGATGTCTCTCCTTGACCTTTTCGGCAAAACGAATGCCATTTTGATCAAAAGTGAGATGACGACGGGTACCGAGGTAGATGGTACAGGACTCATTTCCCTTCACCACACCTCCTTGCACGAATTTCACCATGCCACCGCAGTCGCCGACGAGCTCGATGACCGTGCCACCCTCAATCTTAGTGGTCTTCTTCGCCCGCGCCTCACGTTCCTTTTCGCGAATTTCTTCGACATCCGCGAGAGTGAGTGTCGGACGAATTGCCCCGCTCTTGTCCCTACCGAACTCGTCGAGTTTCTGACCCAGACAAGTCTGTGGGTTAAGGCTATACCACTCGCCATGGGAATCCTTCCTGGTCGGGTCGAAGAGCCAGAGGCCACCACAAAGCGGATAAATCCGCTCCTGATGTTCCATGAAGCTTCCACCGTAGAGGAACATATCCTCGAGGACGGCTTTGCTTTCGGAGATCAACATGAGCGCATCGTCATCAATGATGGCAAAACGCACAGGCTGAAATTCCTCGCCGCAAATTCCGCACTTGGCCTTCGAACCATCCTTGCCGACCAAAACACTCAGGTCGGATTGCGTCAGTGGCCGGCCAAGGGCCATGGTCACTTCAGCGAGTGCGGATAGGGGCAACATATTGCGGGGACGTGTCCGTTTGCCTTCGTCGAGAACCACGTGATTGTTGTACCATGTCCACGCACCACTATCCATTACAACGAACTTTTCTTGCTTTTCCATCTTTCACTCTCCGTTTGCCTGCATTTCCTATCAACATTCCCCATAGCGCATGCCATGATTCGAATATTGATATTCAATTATAAGTCTAGCACAATATAACTATAAAGTCAAGTAATAAATATCACTTATAACCAAGGTCGTAAAAATATAGCTAGAAAAGGGCTATTCTTGACATTCGCCCAAAACAGCCCCTTTTTGTCTATTCAGATTTCCTATTTCAAGGCTTTAATTAGCCGTACAAATTGTTCTCCCCTATCAAATTCGTTGGTAAACATACCGAGGGAGGCAAAAGCCGGACTGAATAGCAAAATATCCCCTTTTTTCGCCCCTTTTAAGGCCTCTAAAAGCCCTTCCTTGAGGCTTTTTACCACTACCCCGTCTATCTTACCTCCCAGTTTTTCCGTGCCTGTTCCGGCCAATAAAATCACTTTTTTGCAGTATTTTGGCACCTCATTTATAAATCCCGACATATCAAGATTTTTATCCGCTCCACCCATTATTAAGATAATATTCTTCTGCTTCAAATCCCCTAGCGATTTTAGAGCAACGATTGTCGCATCGGGTGTTGTAGCAGTCGTGTCATTATAAATTTTCACACCTCTGTATTCTCGCAAAAATTCTTGCCTCCCTTCTACACCAGAGAACTTTTCTACCGCTTTTTTTATTTTATTCATCGGTACATCAAGAATTTCTGCGACCTTCACAGCACAAGAAATATTTTCAAGGTTATGCTCGCCTTTTATTTTCAGCTTCCAGTCTTTGGAGACATTCTCTTTGCCGACAATAATCTTCTGACTTTCTACCCTGCCGATTCTCTTAGCAATTTTTTCTCCACATATTAGAAAATCTTCTTTCTTTTGATTTAAATATACTTGCGCCTTATCACTAAAATATTTCTGCTCCGCTTCTTTTTCATCTTTACTGCCTTTTAAATAATAGTTCAGATGGTCAGACATCAGATTTGTGAAGACAGAAATATGCGGACTCTTTCCGATATCGCCAAAACCGTGTAAACACCAAGAGTCTAGTTCTAATACAACAAGGTCGCCCTCCCGAATATCTTTTAGTAGAGATAAAGTAGACTTACCCTTCACATTTCCACCTAGATGAACTTTCCTACCAAAAACAGATTTTGATATTTCATAGATCAAGCAAGTGGTGGTGGTCTTCCCTCTAGTACCTGTCACTCCGACGACTTTTATATTTTCTGCATATTCCATAAATAATGACTCACTTTCGTGAATTGGAATATTATTTTTTTTAGCCTCTGCCAGATATGGGGAATCTACTGGCACATTCCCAGGCTGAAGTATGAAATCGGCTTTTTTAAAATCTTCTAAATCATGGTGACCTAAAACATATTTAATATTCTTGAATTTAGAAAGCTTTTTAAGCGATGGTGCAAGTTCTGATTTTGATTTCAAATCAGTGATAGTTAACTCTGCGCCACAGCCAGCCAAAAAGATAGCGTCATTAAGCGCCCCGCCCAATAACCCCAAACCCATTATCACCACCTTTTTATCTTTAAAATATTCTTTGTAATTTTTCATAGTTTACTTTGTGGGCGCGGGGAGACTTGAACCTCCAAATAATGTGCCGCGGGGGAGACTTGAACTCCCATTCTCTTGCGAGAACTACGACCTGAACGTAGCGCGTCTGCCAATTTCGCCACCGCGGCACTAAAAATCATCACGGTCACAACTCTCATTTTGCCGTCGCAAAATTCGGTCGCGACCCCGACTCATAAAATTATTTGCTAATAATTTTATTCCGTCTTTTGTTAGCTTTTTAATAAGCTAACAAACCTGTCGCGTATGCGTCTGCCAATTTCGCCACGCGCCCATAAAGTAAATATTACATTAGTATGGGTAAAATTCAAAGGCGGTTTTGCTTCGCAAAACCGCCTTTGAATTTTAAAAATGTGGGCGTACCAAGACTCGAACTTGGGACCTCGTCATTATCAGTGACGCGCTCTAACCACCTGAGCTATACGCCCACTTTGAATACCAAATGAATTTTAAAGGACCTCGTCTTATTAGGACAATCCGAGATTCGCAAGGATTGTCCGCTCAACCACCTGAGCTATACGCCCACGCAGGGCATCATCCTTTCACGAGAAAATATAGCAGAAAAAATGAATTAATACAATAAAAAGCCGACCTCCATAGGTCAGCTTTTGTGATACATTATTGCCATCACTATGATTGCGAAGATGACGATTGCGAGCAGAAGACTCAATATGGTCACAATCGTATACTCCACAATCTTTAGCGCTCTCGCGATAAACTCTGCTGGCAGTCGCAAAAGTTCATAGGCAATGAGTGCGACGGCATTTGTCTTCTCCTCGATCCAATCTCTTATAGACATTTGTCCTCCTCTTTCTTAAATGAGCCCCGAGGAATACTAGCACAAAAGAGACTTCTGACAAAAAGAAAACTGGCAGTGAGCAACGAATGCTCAATGCCAGTTTGCGACTTTAGCTCATTTCATTTTGGACCAAAGATGATCCAGAATGCTCCAACAATCAAGGCAGACGCGATCAGCATCGCGATTGCCTTGATGGCTTTGGCGGAACGACCGTGAGGTCGACCGCGTGGGATCATCAGATCTGGTTTCGGCACGACCGTGATCTTTCCATTTCCGTTCATCTCTTTCTCCTTTTTTGATTTTTTGAACAAAAAATTGAGGCTGCGGTTTTCGGCTCCGCCGAAAACCGCAGCCACTTTTATGCGAGTCCTACCAACCAAAGTGGCCAATGCCACCAAAGATTCAGATTCTGGTTGAAGACTTCACCGGTGAGTCCAGCCTGCGGGAGCGAAAAAATAATCGCCCCGAAAGTCCAGATCACCGCCACCGTACCGACACCTTCTCCGATCATTTTCAGACCGAACAGGGTTTGCTCCATGCGCGGATGTCGAGCCCAGAAAATCTGCCGTTTTACCGACTTGATTTCCTGTTCGACACTACCTTGCGCCAGCCAATTTTCAAATAACTTAAGAGCGATATTCATATCACCCTCCTTTCAACTGTTAATCTTATCATACTATGATATAAAAGTCAAGCACTTTTGTGAACAGCAAAAAACAGCCATTTCTGGCTGTTTTTTACTTCTTTTACTACTTGCCCCGTGAAATTTGATTTGTTATTTCACTGGGGTTATATTGTTCTTTCTTTTGTTCCGTTCCCTATCTACAATTAAGCAGATTGGTGTAGTCTTTCCCACTGTCTAGTGCATTTAAAGTTTGCACAAACCTTTCGATGCTCAATTGAGGCACCGAAAACCGACCGATCAGCATTGAGTCTATCCGAAGATAGTCAATAGCGTGTTCGATTTGAAAAATTCCACGAGCAGCTTCCGCTACCCGTGCCTTGTTACGACTTACTCCCTGTTACCAAACTTACCGTAGACCGCGACTAGCGCGGGTTTCGGGTATTTCTGGCTCCCTTGAGTTGACGGGCGGTGAGTACAAGACTTGAGAACGTATTCACCTCGGTATAGCTGACCCGAGATTACTAGCGAATCCAACTTCATGAAGTCGAGTTGCAGACTTCAATCCGAACTGAGGACGCTTTTCTAACGATTGGCTCAGAATTACTTCGTCGCATCGCGTTGTAGCGTCCATTGTATCACGTGTGTAGCCCAGGATATCAAAGGGCCATGCTGACCTGGCGTCATCCTCGCCTTCCTCCCAGCTTCTTGCTAGTGAGCCTTGGGCTCATGAGCAAAAAGCTGGGCAGTCTCGTCTGACATATATAACAGACAACGAGGGTTGCGTTCGTTACCCCACTTAAGGGAACAATTCAAACCACGAACTGACGACGGCCATGCAGCACCTGTCTAGCTGTCCTTGTGAGACGACAAATATTTCTACCTGTCTTCAGCTAGATTTCCAATCCTGGTAAGGTTCTTCGTTTACCATCGAATTAAACCACATGATCCTCCGCTTGTGCAAGTCCCCGTCTATTCCTTTGAGTTTTAGCCTTGCGGCCGTACTACCCAGGCGGTTCTCTTAACGCGTTAGCTGTGACTCTCAGAGGGTCGATAC